>DATMIN010000024.1:0-2232 GCA_035554275.1 Burkholderiaceae bacterium | reverse complement strand
ATCGAGTCGGCGGTGATGCCGGGCAAGGGCAACATCATCCGCACCGGTTCGCTCGGCGACGTGATGAAAGAGTCGGTCGAAGCCGCGCGCTCGGTGGTCCGCAGCCGCTCGAGGCGTCTGGGCATCAAGGACGAGTTGTTCGAGAAGCGCGACATCCACATCCACGTGCCGGATGGCGCGACGCCGAAGGACGGTCCGAGCGCCGGTGCCGCGATGACCACGGCCTTCGTGTCGGCGCTGACCGGCATTCCCGTGCGCGCCGACGTCGCGATGACCGGCGAGATCACGCTGCGCGGCGAAGTCACGGCGATCGGCGGCCTGAAAGAGAAGCTGCTCGCCGCGCACCGCGGCGGCATCACGACCGTGATCATTCCGGAAGAGAACGTCAAGGACCTGCAGGAGATCCCCGAGAACGTGAAGAACAAGCTCGAGATCGTGCCGGTGAAGTGGATCGATCGCGTGCTCGAACTCGCGCTCGAGACGGTGCCGCAGCCACTGCCCGAGGACGAGCCGCCCAAGCCCGGCGACGAGGCGGCCAAGCCGGCCGCACCGGCCGCGGGCTCGGAGTTGCTGACGCACTGAGCGGCTGCCAATCGGGCCGTTCTTTCTGCTTATAATGCGGGCTGCGCCGGACGCGAGTTCGGCGCCATGCGGGAGTAGCTCAGTTGGTAGAGCGCAACCTTGCCAAGGTTGAGGTCGAGAGTTCGAGACTCTTCTCCCGCTCCAGATTCGAGGCCGGTCGCCGGCCGATCAAAGGGAAGCCGGGTGCTTCCCTTTTTTCTGCCTAGAATCGGCACCGATCGTTCAGCGGCGCGATAGCAAAGCGGTTATGCACCGGATTGCAAATCCGTTCAGCCCGGTTCGACTCCGGGTCGCGCCTCCACCACGCCGCGCCCGACGCCGCCCATAATCGTCGGCCCGCCCGGGTGGTGAAATCGGTAGACACAGCGGACTTAAAATTCGCGGCCGAAAGGCATGCCGGTTCGACTCCGGCCCCGGGCACCACCGCGCACGTGCCACTGAAGCCACGCTAAAATAGCACGATCGTTCTATTTGCATCACGGGTTGACCGCCCACCGAGGAGACTGCGGCATGAAGGTTCTCGTCCCCGTCAAACGAGTCGTCGACTACAACGTCAAGGTTCGCGTCAAGAGCGACGGCACCGGCGTCGACATCGCCAACGTCAAGATGAGCATGAATCCGTTCGACGAGATCGCCATCGAGGAGGCGGTTCGCTTGAAAGAGAGGGGCGTCGTCACCGAGGTCATCGCCGTCTCGTGCGGCGTCACGCAATGCCAGGAGACGCTGCGCACCGCGATGGCGATCGGCGCCGACCGCGCGATCCTGGTCGAGACCACCGACGAGCTGCAGCCGCTCGCCGTCGCGAAGCTGCTGAAGGCGCTGGTCGACAAGGAGCAGCCGGGCCTCGTGATCCTCGGCAAGCAGGCGATCGACGACGACTGCAACCAGACCGGTCAGATGCTGGCCGCGCTTGCCGATCTGCCGCAGGCCACGTTCGCGTCGAAGGTCGAACTCAGCGCCGATTCGGTCAGCGTCACGCGCGAAGTCGACGGCGGCGCCGAGACCCTGAAGCTCACGCTGCCGGCGATCATCACGACCGACCTGCGCCTGAACGAGCCGCGCTACGTGACGCTGCCCAACATCATGAAGGCGAAGAAGAAGCCGATGGAGGTGCTGAAGCCGTCCGACCTCGGCGTCGACATCAAGGCGCACCTGAAGACCCTCAAGGTCACCGAGCCGCCGAAGCGCAGCGCCGGCATCAAGGTGCCCGACGTGGCGACGCTGGTTTCCAAGTTGAAGAACGACGCGAAGGTGATCTGAGATGGCCGCTGTTTCCAATGTCTTGGTGATTGCCGAACACGACAACGCGTCCGTCAAGGGCGCGACGCTCAACACCGTGACCGCCGCGCTTGAAATTGCCAAGAGCGGCGGTGGCGACGTGCATGTGCTGATCGCCGGCGCGAACGCCGGGGGCGCGGCGGCGGCGGCCGCGCAGATCGCCGGCGTCGCGAAGGTGCTGCACGCCGACGCCGCGTACTTTGAACACGGCCTGGCCGAAAACGTCGCGGCGCAGGTGCTGGCGCTCGCCAAGGACTACAGCCACATCGTCTTCCCCGCCACGGCGGCCGGCAAGAACGTGGCGCCGCGCGTCGCGGCCAAGCTCGATGTCGGGCAGATCTCCGACATCACCAAGGTCGATGCGCCGGATAC
>DATMIN010000023.1:0-7040 GCA_035554275.1 Burkholderiaceae bacterium | reverse complement strand
CACGTCGGCGAGTTCGCGCAGCGCCTGGCGGGGTCGAGCGACCTCTATCAGGACGACGGCCGCCACCCCTTCGCCTCGATCAACTTCATCACCGCCCACGACGGCTTCACGCTGCGCGACCTCGTCTCCTACAACGAGAAGCACAACGAGGCCAACCAGGAGGGCAACCGCGACGGGACCGACGACAACCGGTCCTGGAACTGCGGCGAGGAGGGGCCGACCGACGACCCCGAGATCATCGCGCTGCGCTGCCGCCAGCAGCGCAACTTCCTGGCCACGCTGCTGCTCTCCCAGGGCACGCCGATGCTGCTGGGCGGCGACGAGTTCGCGCGCAGCCAGAAGGGCAACAACAACAGCTACTGCCAGGACAACGAGATCTCGTGGGTCGACTGGCCAGGCATGGACGAGCGCGGCCGCGCGCTGGTCGAGTTCGCGAAGCAGCTGCTCGCGCTGCGCCGCGACCAGCCGGTGCTGCGCCGCTCGCGCTTCCTGATGGGCGAATGGAACGAGGCGCTCGAGATCAAGGACGTGACCTGGCTCGCCGCCGACGGCCACGAGATGCAGGCCGAGCATTGGGACGACGCGCGCCTGCTCTGCTTCGGCATGCTGCTCGACGGCCGCGCGCAGACCTCGGGCATCGTGCGCCGCAGCGCCGACGCGAGCGTGCTGATCGTGTTCAACGCGTGGCACGACGCGGTCGAGTTTCTGCTCCCGCCGGCCGCGGCGTACGGCAGCTGGGCGCGCGTGATCGACACCGCCACGCCCGAGCCGGCGCCGCCGCCGATGTTCGATGGTGGCGCCAGCTACCTGATCACCGGCCGCTCGATGCTGGTGTTCGTGGCCGGCGCGCCCGACGAGGGCAAGCGATGAGCCTGTCGTTCAACGCGCCGTTCGGCCTGCCGCGCTCGGGCGACTGGTGGCCGGGCGGCCTGGGCCACCCGAACCACGTCGGCGCGCGGCCCGGCTGGCGCTTCGCGTTCTTCGCCCGTGCGCAGCGCCTCGTGATCGAGCACGGCGGCGAGGTGCTGTTGCTCGACACGCTCGGCCACGAGATCCTCAAAGCTGTCGTCGGCGAAGACGGGATGCTGCGTTTCGACAGCCCCGGCGGGCCGGTCGATCTGGCCAGCCTGCCGGTCATCGGCCGCGGGACGACGCTGTGGTGATGCGCGAGCGCCGCCCCGTTCACGCAGCGCTCGCGGCGCTCGTATCGTCGGAGGCGCTCGCGGCGCTCGCGACGCTCGCGCTCGGCGCCGCGTTGCTCGCACCGCTCGGCGCGCACGCGGGTGAGGCCGCGGCGCGCCCGGGCAGCGCCGCGTCGCAGCCGAAGCCGGCCAAGCCCGATCTCTCGGGCCGCCGCCAGCTCGGCAAGGCCTCGTTCTACGCCAAGCGCTTCGCCGGCCGCAAGATGGCCGACGGCAAGCCGATGAACCCGCACGACGACAACGCCGCGAGCAAGACGCTGCCGCTCGGCACCAAGGCGAAGGTGACGAACCTCGCGACCGGCCGGAGCGCGACCGTGACGATCCAAGACCGCGGCCCATACGTGAAGGGCCGCATCGTCGATCTCTCGCCGTCGACCGCGCAGCAGATCGGCATCACGCCGAAGAGCGGCGTCGCGCCGGTCGAGGTCGCGCCGATCGCGGTGCCGCAGCCCGACGGCAGCGTCAAGCCGGGCGCCGCGGCGCCGAGCCGCTGACCGTCGCGCTCGTCGGCGCAGGTGTGGGAGCGCGCCTACACCCTGTCACGCGTTCGGCTGATTCGTTGCGAGACGGCGCGCCGCGATGCTGCCTTCAGCAGAAGCCGGCTGTGTGCAGCACCTCGATTCCGGTCCACTCTTAGGAGCTTTCATGCTTTACACGATCGCGCTGATTCTTCTCGTCCTGTGGGTGCTCGGCATGGTGACCTCGTTCACCGCGGGCGGCCTGCTGCATGCGCTGCTGGTCATCGCGGTGATCGTGGTGATCTTCCAGCTGGTCACCGGTCGTCGCGGCCTTTAGCGAACCCGAAGGTCGGTCACGGCCGTGACGACGATGGAGCATCGATCGTCGCCGATCCTCGCCGGTGCGATGCGGGGCGCCAAGCAGGTGCTGAGCCTGCTGGCCCTGGCGGTCATCGCGTTCGAGGAGTGGGGCTGGGCACCGCTGGCGCAGGCGGTGGGCCGGCTGTCGCGGCACGAGGCCGTCGCGCGGGTCGAGCGGCGCTTCGCGGCCTGGCCGCCGTATGCGGCGCTCGCGGCGATGCTGGCGCCGTGGGCCATCCTGCTGCCGCTGAAGATCGCGGCGCTGTGGCTGATCGGCAGCGGCCAATGGATGATGGGCATCGTGCTCGTCGCCGTGGCCAAACTGGCCGGCACCGCGATCGTCGCGCGCATGTTCACGCTCGCGCAGCCGGCGCTGATGGGGCTGGCGTGGTTCGCGCGGCTCCACGCGCGCTGGGTCGCGTGGAAACGCGAGCTGCTCGAGTCGCTGCGCCGCAGCGAAGCCTGGCAATGGGCTGCGGCCCGCGTCGTCGAGGTGCGCGCCGCCTGGTAGCGGCGGGCCCGCGATGCCGCGCACCTGAGCGCCGGCGCGGTGCGTCTCCTTACAAGGCCGGCACACCCGTCGCGTAAGGTGCAGGCAAAGGAGGAAGGTCCTCATGGTCCAGCAGCAACCTCACGACGATCTGAAGGCGACGGTGTCGCAGATGCTGACGGCGCGGGCCCGCCGCGACGGCGCGCTGTTCGACGGCTCCGTCGAAGAGGTGCTGCACCGGCTGCGCGAGGAGTTCGGGCTCGACGTGGTCTTCGTCTCGGAGTTCATCGACGGCCAGCGCATGTTCCGCTTCGTCGACCGCAGCGACGATTCGCCGGCGATCGAGGCCGGCGACTTCGGCGAACTCGAGGCGTCGTTCTGCCAGCGCGTGGTCGACGGACGCATTCCGCAGTTCATCGCCGACGTGTCGCGCCTCGGCCCCGAGGTCGATCTGCCGGTGCTGCCGATGCGCATCGGCACTCACCTCGGCGTGCCGGTGGTGATGGGCGACGGCAGCACGTTCGGCACGCTGTGCGGGTTCAGCACCGTGCCGAGTTCGAAGGTGCGCGAGCGCGACATGCCGCTGCTGCGCGAATGCGCCGAACTCGTCGCGCGCAAGCTCGATCTGGCGCGCTCGCTCGGGCTGCACGAGCCGCCGCCGAGCTGGTCGTCACGGCGCGGGGCGCGCTACCACTCCGACGTCTGGAAGCTGCGCGGCGCGTGGGCGTTGAACGAGGTCGGCCGGCACGCGTTCCTCGAGTCCTGAGCGGCGGCGCCTGCTCAGTTGGTCAGGCGTGTCGCGAACGCACCGGAGCCGGACAGCGTGATGTACAGCGTGTGCGTCGCCCGCGTCGCGGCCACATAGAGCAGCAGCGCCTCGTCGCCTTCGTCCTTGCCCGCGTCGGGCATGCGGCCGACACCGGCGAGCGCCACGACCGGGAATTCCAGCCCCTTGCTCGCGTGCATCGTCAGCAACTTGATCGAGTCGGCGGCTGGATCGAAGGTGCCGGTGCCGCGACGCAACTGGTACGGCATGCGGCGTTGGGTCAGCGCCGCGGCGCACTCGTCCAGTACATGCCGATGGGGGGCGAGGATCGCCATCTCGCTCCAGCTTCGACCCTCGGCTTGCGCGGCAGCGAGCAGCTCGGCGATCTTGAACGCCTCGTCGCGCAGGCTCGGCAGACGTATCACGAGCGGGGCCCGGCCGTCGCGGCCGCAGCTGACCGGCCGCAGCATCGGGATGCTGTCATCGTCGCGCTGATCGTCCGTCAGCAGGTCTGCCGCGATCAGGCTCGCGGTGCGCAGAATCTGGCGCGTGTTGCGGTAGTTGATCTTCAGCACCGAGGTGCGCCCCTGCGCCTGGACGCCCACGCTCTTGAAGCTGAAGTGGCGGCTGCGCCGGCGCTCATAGATGTTCTGAGCGTCGTCGTAGAGCAGCAGCAGGCTGTTGCTGGCCGGATCGACCATCTGGGTCACGAGCTTCAGCCATTCGGGGCGGAAGTCGTGGCCTTCGTCGATCAGGATCGCCTGGTACTGCCCGGCCGGAATCTGCGCCCGATCGACGGCGCGGATCGCGGCCTCGACCAGCCGATCGTGGAAGCCCGGGCCGTCGGCCGGCAGTGTCTGGTGATAGCGCACCAGCTGCTCGCGACACCACTTGTGGAAGTGACGAACGAGCACGCGATCGTCGATGCCCTTGGCGGCCATCGAAGCCTGCAGCGTCACCGCCAGCGGCTCGTTGAAGCACAGCACGAGCACCGGCTTGGCCCGCGTGGCGGCCTTCGCCAGCAACTCAGCCCGGTAGCCGAGGATCATCGTTTTGCCCGAGCCGGCCACGCCGTGGATCACGCGGTGCCCGTCGCCAAGGCTGCGCGCGAGCTGCTCCTGTTGCAGGTCCATCACCTGCATCAAGTCGGGCAGGGCGGTGTCGCGGTCGGTGTCGTCGAACAGCGCGCCCTGGCGCTGCACGCGCACCTCCGGGAACATGATCCAGCGCACCCGGTCGAGCTGCGGCAGCGACAACAGATGACCGAACGCGTGCGGGAACATCCCCCACAGTCGCTGCTGAAACCGCTCGGCATCCACGTTCTCGGGCATTTCGTCGGAGCAGATCACGAGGTGCGGCTCGATCGCGTGGTCGAGCCCCGCGTCGGCGAACTGCTTGCGCGTGATCCGCGTCAGCACCACGCCGTGGCCCCAGGGGAACGCGAGCTTGCCGCGGTGCGGGCCGTCGTGGTGGATCAGCTGCGCGTCCCGCTCCAGCGCTTCGACCACCTGGATCGCGCAGTGCCGCGCCTGCGCGAGCGGGTTCATCACGACCTTGAGCTTGCCGTCCGGGACGATCTCCCAGGCTTGGCGGCTCGCCTGGCGGATTGTCTCGAGCTTCCAGTCCTTCGTCTCCAGAATGAGGAGTCCGCGGCGCGGATGCAGCACGACGAAATCGGGATGCGACTGTTTCGGACCGACGGGCACGTCGTACCAGAGCAGGTAGTCGTCGTCGAGCTTGTGCTCCAGCCGCTCGGCGAGGCGGCGCTCGCCGCCGGTCATGCGCGAGGCGCACGAGCCGAGCGCGGGAATCAGCGTGGCCATGATTCCATTCTCGCGCTCATTCGTGCGTATACCCCGCCTCACGCTGGCCGCGCAGCGCCAACACGAACACGGTATCGATCGCTGCAGCGTAGCGGTACAGCGCGACATAGCCTTGTGAGCGCTTGCCGATCACCAGCTCGCGCTGGTCGCGCCCCGCGGGTCGGCCGATCAGCGGGTTGCCCTCGAGCACCGAGATCGCATCGATGATCTGGCGTATGGGTGCGGCAGCGTCGGCGACGGCATGCTGCGCGAGGTGATCGAATATTCGGTCGAGGTCGTCGGCGATTTCCGGCGCCAGCTCGATCCGCGCCACCGTCAGCGCGCCAGCTTGCGGGCCCGCGGCCTCGGGCCGGCCTTGCCGGCGATCCGCTGCCCGAGGTGGGCGCGCATCTCCGCCCAAGAGATCGTCTTGCCCGACGCGAGGATCGCCGCGTAGCGCCGCTCCGCCTCGTCGTGGAGGTCGGCCTGGCGTTCGGCTTGTTCGGTCTTCTCGGCGATGGCCGAGAGGATGAAGCCGTGCGCCGTCGTGCCCGAGCGCTCGGCGGCCGCGGCGACGCGCTCCTTCAACTCGTCGGGCAGGCGGATCGTCGTGGTCGTCATCGGGTTCGCTCCTTCCAGCAACGCCAATGTAGCACGTCTGTGCTACATCACCGCCCCGAGGCTCCACGGCACGAACTCGTTCTGCCCATAGCCGTGCACTTCGCTCTTGGTCTTCGCGCCCGAGGCGGTGGCGAGCATCAGCCGGAAGATCCGCTCGCCCATCTCGTCGATGCTGGCGCTGCCGTCGATCACCTCGCCGCAGTTGATGTCGATGTCGTCTTCCTGCTTCAGCCAGAGGGCCGTGTTGGTGCTCAGCTTCAGCGACGGTGACGGCGCGCAGCCGTAGGCCGAGCCGCGGCCGGTGGTGAAGCAGATCAGGTTCGCGCCGCCGGCCACCTGGCCGGTCGCGCTGACGGGGTCGTAGCCGGGCGTGTCCATGAAGACCAGGCCCTTGGTCGTGACCGGCTGCGCGTACTCGAACACGTCGGTCAGATTCGTCGTGCCGCTCTTCGCGATCGCGCCCAGGCTCTTCTCGAGGATCGTCGTCAGGCCCCCGGCCTTGTTGCCGGCCGACGGGTTGTTGTCCATCTCCTGATCGTTGCGCGCGGTGTACTGCTCCCACCACCTGATGCGCGCGATCAGCTTGGCGGCGATCGCGGGGCTCACCGCGCGGCGCGTCAGCAGGTGCTCGCCGCCGTAGATCTCGGGCGTCTCCGACAGGATCGCGGTGCCGCCGTGGCGCACGAGGCGGTCGACCGCGGCGCCGAGCGCCGGGTTCGCGCTGATGCCGGAGTAGCCGTCGCTGCCGCCGCACTGCAGCCCGACGGTGATGTGCGCGGCGCTGACCGGCTCGCGCGTCACGCGGTTGGCCTCTTCGAGCAGCCACTGCACCAGCTCGATGCCGTGCGCGACGGTCTTCGCGGTGCCGCCGGTCTCTTGGATGTTGAAGGTGTGGAACTGGGTTCCGGTCGCGAGACTCTCCTGCTCCATCAGCCCCGAGATCTGGTTCGTCTCGCAGCCGAGACCGACGACGAGGATCGACGCGAAGTTCGCGTGCCGCGCGTAGCCGCCGAGCGTGCGCCGCAGCACCTGCAGCGGCTCGCCGGCGCTGTCGGTCGCGCAGCCGCCGCCGTGCGTCAGCGCGATCACGCCGTCGACGTTCGGAAACCTCGCCAGCGCCTGCGGATGGATGTCGCGCCGGAAGTGATCGGCGATCGCGCGCGCGACGGTCGCCGAGCAGTTCACCGAGGTCAGGATGCCGATGTAGTTGCGCGTCGCGACGCGACCGTCGGCGCGCTTGATGCCCATGAACGTCGCCGGCGTGTCGACGAAGGCGGTCGGGTGCGTGCCGGTGCTGGCGGCGTAGTCGCGCGCGAAGCTGCTGAACTCGAGGTTGTGCGT
>DATMIN010000022.1:0-4003 GCA_035554275.1 Burkholderiaceae bacterium | reverse complement strand
CTGCACTTCGACGCCTGCTACTACCAGCCGCTCGCGTGGTGCATCGCCAACCGCTACGCGCGCTTCGAGGGCGGCGCGCAGGGCGAGCACAAGATGGCGCGCGGCCTGCTGCCGGTGCAGACGTGGTCGGCCCACTGGCTTGCGCACCCGCAGTTCGCGCAGGCGGTCGGCGACTTCCTCGCGCGCGAAGGCGCCGGCGTGGCCGGCTACATCGACGAGCTCAACGAGCGGCGGCCGTTCAAGGCCGCACCGTGACGGTTACTTCTCGGCCTGCGCGCGGTAGGCCGCGATGCCGTCGAGGATCTCCTTCTTGGCCGACTCCGGGCCCTCCCAGCCCTGCACCTTGACCCACTTGCCGGCCTCGAGATCCTTGTAGTGCTCGAAGAAGTGCTGGATCGCCTTCAGCCGCATCTGGTTGATGTCTTCGGGCTTTTGCCAGTGGGTGTAGATCGGCAGCACCTTGTCGATCGGCACCGCCAGCAGCTTGCTGTCGCCGCCGGCCTCGTCGTCCATCTTCAGCACGCCGATCGGCCGGCAGGTGACGACCACGCCCGGCGACAGCGCGAACGGCGTGATCACCAGCACGTCGACCGGGTCGCCGTCGTCGGCGAGCGTCTGCGGCACGTAGCCGTAATTGCACGGGTAGTGCATCGCGGTCGTCATGAAGCGGTCGACGAACAGCGCGCCGCTCTCCTTGTCGACCTCGTACTTGATCGGGTCGGCGTTCATCGGGATCTCGATGATCACGTTGAATTGATCCGGCGCCTTTGCGCCGGGGGTCACTTTGTGCAGGCTCATGGGGTGCCTTCGTAGCGAGAGTCGGGGCCGATTTTACGGGCTGGCTGGGGTGGCTCCGTTCGATGCACTGGCACACGCCGAAACCGCTGGAAAACACCATCCCGGCGTCATTGCTTTGTCGCAGCCCATCTGGCAGCATCCCGGCGGGGCCGGGCCACGGATAAGTGCTTGCCGCGCGACGCTCGAAGTCGGCCCCGAATCCCAACCCAAGCAATTCGACGAGGAAGGACTTCCCTTGATCACGACATCGTTGGCGCTCTATGTCGCGCTGGCCTGCGGAGCGGCCGCCGTCATCTACGGCTTCGTGCAGCGGAGCTGGATTCTCAGCCAGGATGCCGGCAATGCGCGCATGCAGGAGATCGCCGGTGCGATCCAGCAGGGCGCGGCCGCCTACCTCGCACGCCAGTACAAGACGATCGCGCTGGTCGGCGTGGTGCTGGCCATCCTCATCTTCGCCTTCATCGATCACCTGAGCGCGGTCGGCTTCGTGCTCGGCGCGGTGCTGTCGGGCGCGTGCGGCTTCATCGGCATGAACGTGTCGGTCAAGGCCAACGTGCGCACCGCGCAGGCCGCGACGCGCGGCATCGGCCCGGCGCTCGACGTCGCGTTCAAGGGCGGCGCGATCACCGGCATGCTGGTGGTCGGCCTCGGGCTGCTCGGCGTGGCGATCTTCTTCATGTTCCTGACCCACGGCGACCCGGCCGACGCCGCGGCGCTGTCGGCGGCGCTGAAGCCGATGCTCGGCTTCGCGTTCGGCGCGTCGCTGATCTCGATCTTTGCGCGCCTGGGCGGCGGCATCTTCACGAAGGGCGCCGACGTCGGCGCCGACCTCGTGGGCAAGGTCGAGGCCGGCATTCCCGAAGACGACCCGCGCAACCCGGCGGTGATCGCCGACAACGTCGGCGACAACGTCGGCGACTGCGCCGGCATGGCCGCCGACCTGTTCGAGACCTACGCCGTCACGCTGATCGCGACGATGTCGCTCGGCGCGCTCGTCGTGAAGACGGCGACGATGTCGGCGGTGGTGTACCCGCTGCTGCTCGGCGCCGTCTCGATCATCGCGTCGATCATCGGCTGCTTCTTCGTCAAGGCCTCGCCCGGCATGAAGAACGTGATGCCGGCGCTGTACAAAGGCTTGGCGGTCGCCGGCGTGCTGTCGCTGATCGCGTTCTACGCGGTCACGGTGATGTTCATGCCGGCCGATGCGCTCGGCGATGGCACGCACCTGAGGCTGTTCGGCGCGTGCGCGGTCGGCCTGGTGCTGACCGCCGCGCTGGTGTGGATCACCGAGTTCTACACCGGCACGCAATACAGCCCGGTGCAGCACATCGCGCAGGCCTCGACCACCGGCCACGGCACCAACATCATCGCGGGCCTGGGCGTGTCGATGCGCTCGACCGCGTGGCCGGTACTGTTCGTCTGCGTCGCGATCATCGGCTCGTACCAGCTCGCCGGCCTGTACGGCATCGCGATCGCCGCCACCTCGATGCTGAGCATGGCCGGCATCGTCGTCGCGCTCGACGCCTACGGCCCGATCACCGACAACGCCGGCGGCATCGCCGAAATGGCCGAGCTGCCGAAGAGCGTGCGCGACGTGACCGATCCGCTCGACGCCGTCGGCAACACCACCAAGGCGGTGACCAAGGGCTACGCGATCGGCTCGGCCGGCCTCGCCGCGCTGGTGCTGTTCGCCGACTACACCCACTCGCTCGAAGGCCGCGGCATGCACGTGAGCTTCGATCTGAGCGACCCGAAGGTGATCGTCGGCCTGTTCATCGGCGGGCTGATTCCGTATCTGTTCGGCGCGATGGCGATGGAGGCGGTCGGCCGCGCCGCGGGCTCGGTGGTCGTCGAGGTGCGGCGCCAGTTCAAGGAGATCAAGGGGATCATGGAGGGCACCGCCAAGCCCGAGTACGGCCGCGCGGTCGACATGCTGACCACCGCCGCGATCAAGGAGATGGTGGTGCCGAGCCTGCTGCCGGTGGTGGTGCCGATCGTCGTCGGCCTGCTGCTCGGCCCGGCCGCGCTCGGCGGGTTGCTGATGGGCACGATCGTCACCGGCCTGTTCGTCGCGATCTCGATGTGCACCGGCGGCGGCGCCTGGGACAACGCGAAGAAGTACATCGAGGACGGCAATCACGGTGGCAAGGGCAGCGAAGCGCACAAGGCGGCCGTTACCGGCGACACGGTCGGCGACCCGTACAAGGACACCGCCGGCCCGGCCGTGAACCCGCTGATCAAGATCATCAACATCGTCGCGTTGCTGATCGTGCCGCTGCTGCCGGTGAGCTCGGCCACGACCGGCGCGGTGGCGCCGGAGCTGCAGCCGCGCGTGGCTATCGTCGCCGTGGCACCGGCGCAGACGCCGGTGGCGCCTGGCATCGTCGTGCCGGCGATGGCCGAGACCGCGAAGCGCTGACGGCCCCGCGCTCCAGCGCCGAAGGCCGCGCGAAGCCGATTCAGTGGCGCGTTGCGGCGCGCGCACTCAATCTTTCGTCAGGGAGATCTCGAGCTGCTGCCCGCGCGCGATCGACGAGATCGAGAAGCGCTGCGGCGCCACGCCGCGCTCCTCGAGGTACGCGCGCGCGTTCACCGCGCGGTCGGTGCCGAGCGCGAGACGCCGCGAGCCAGCGTCGGTCGGTGCGGTGATGCGCAGCAGCGTGCGGTCGTCGCGCTGATCGGCCGCGAGCCGATCGAGCACGCGCGCCAGCGCCGGCTTGACGCTGGCACGACCGCCATCGAACGAGGCCGCAATCGGAACGCCGATACGCACGCTGCCATCGGGCCGCGCCGCCACGATCGCCGGCGTGCCTTGCAACACGAGCGCGAGCCGCCTCTGTTCGGCCGCCGCCGCGCGCGCTGCCGGCGTGCCGGCGGGCGGCGCGGCACAGCCCCACAGCAGGGCCGCGCACAGGACGGGGAGCAGGCGTCGCCCAGACATACGCCGATTGAAGCAGTGCCCGCGCGCCCGGCGCTGCCGGACGGCGGCGCGTCAGCGCGTCAGCAACCGCCGCAGCCCGTGGCTCGACGCATCGACCAGCGCCACCAGCACCAGCATCGCGATCAGCACCGTGGCGGTTTTGCCCATGTGGAACAGCCCGAGGTGGAACGCGAGCAGCTGCCCGAGCCCGCCGGCGCCGACGACGCCGAGCACGGTCGCGGCGCGGATGTTGTTCTCCCAGCGGTACAGGCTGTAGCTCATCAG
>DATMIN010000021.1:0-2233 GCA_035554275.1 Burkholderiaceae bacterium | reverse complement strand
GTGCGGCTCGACGCCGGCGCCAGCTCGACGACACGCGCCGTGTGCACGCCCGCCTGCCCGAGCCGCTCGAGCGCCTGCGCGGCAGCCGGCTGGGTGTCGAAGCGGCCGAGCGCGAGCCCGGGCGCGAGTGCCGGGTTGTCGCGCACCTCGTCGAACGGCAGCTGGCGCCGCTTCAGCTCCTCTTCCTTCTTCGCCAGCGCCTCGCGGCTCGCATAACGGCCCATGTAGACGATCCAGGTGCCCGGCACGTCGCTGCGCAGCGCGACCCAGCTGCCCGCCGGCAGCGCGAGCTGCGCCGCCGCCTGCGCGGCGGCCAGCTCGGTGTCGTTGAACGGGCCGGCCTCGAAGCACGCCGCCGCCGCGGCCGCGGCCGCCTGGCTGGCCGCGCCCGGCGGCAGGATGCGCACCAGCTCGGGCCGCACCTGGCGCTGCAGCCGCTCGGGCTCGCGGTCGCCGCTGGCGCGCAGGCCGATCGCGTCGAGCCAGCCCTGTGACCACGCGAAGTAGCCGAGGTTGGCGAGCAGCAGCAGCGCGATCAGGGCGCGGAGCATGTCGAAGCCTCCGTCGTGCGCGTCATGCCGCGTCGTCGGCCACCGGCCGCACGCTGACCTCGCCGCTGGCGATCGCCTGCGTGCCCTCGGCCGTCTCGATCAGCAGCTCGCCGTGCGGCGAGACGCCGCGCGCGATGCCCTCGGTCGCGTCGGGCGCGGTCGTGCGCACGCGCTTGCCGCGCAGCAGGTCGCGCGCCGCGTAGCGCTCGGCGAACGCCGCGAAGCCCTCGCGCTCGAACTGCGTCAGCGCGAGCACCAGCGGCCGCGCGATCTGCGCCAGCACCGCGGGCGCGGTGGCGGCCGGGTCGAGCTCGCGCACCGAGGCGAAGCCGGTGTCGGCGGAGTCGCCGACGCGGAACGGCATCACGTTCAGCCCGACGCCGATCACCGCGAGGCGCTGCGTGCCGGCGGCCACCGTCTCGATCAGGATGCCGCCGAGCTTGCGGCCCGGCGATGTGCTGCCCGCCGCGCGGTCGAGCAGCCACAGGTCGTTCGGCCACTTCAGGCCGACGCGGGGCGCGGCGCCGAGCGCCGGGTCGAGCGCCTCGGCCAGCGCCACGCCGACCGCGAGCGACAGCCCCGACCAGTCGCCGGCGAGCAGCGCCAGGCCGAGCGAGAACGTCAGCGACGCGCCCGGCGCCGCCTGCCAGCGCCGGCCCTGGCGGCCGCGCCCGGCGGTCTGGTGCTCGGCGACCAGCAGGCACGGCTGCAGGTCGACCGCGCGGCGGCCGAACGAGGCGCTCTTGAGTAGATCCGGCTCTGCCGGGCTACTCAAACCCCCGCGGGGGGCGGGCCGGGCTGGCCCGGCCCAGGGGGCACTGTCGACGCTGTGCCGCAACTGCACCTCGTCGAGCGCGCCCGGCGACGTGATCGGCCCGCGCCGCTCGGGCACCGCGCGGGCGCGGTCGAGCAGCAGGTGGTTGGTCGACGAGGCGCGCGGTACCACCTCGACGCTCAGGCCGGGCAGCAGCGGCACCAGCTGCTCCCACAGCGCTTCGGCGCGCCAGGAAATCGTCGCTTCGGGCATCGCTCGCGGGCGGTGGTGGCGGCCGCTCAGCGCTTCGGCGCGAGCATCGTGCCGCGGCAGCCGCGCGTGCCGCAGCGGCACTCGTACTGCTTCTTCAGCTTCGGCGTGTAGCGCTCGTCGATGATCAGGCCGTAGTCGTAGAACAGCTCGGTGCCCGGCGCGATCGCGCGCAGCGCCTTGATGAAGATGCGGCCGTCGACCTCGTCGGCCTCGCAGTTCGGCGAGCAGGCGTGGTTGATCCAGCGCGCCGCGTTGCCGCCGTGCGCGGCGTCGATCACGTGCTTCTCGTCGATGTGGAAGAAGAACGTGTGGTGCGGGTCGTTCGGGTCGTGCGGGTGGCGGCGCTGCGCCTGGGGCCAGGTGATGATCTCGCCCTTGTATTCGATCAGCACCTCGCCGCGCTTGATCGGCGCGATCGCGAACACGCCCTTGCCGTGCACGCCCGAGCGGCGCACCTGGATGCGCCGGCCGCGCGCGGCGGCGGGGAGGGCGACGGGCGGTGCGGCGGTGGCGCGCCGGGGGTTCTCGATCGTGCCGGCTTGCGTCATCAGCGTCTTTAGGTACATTGAATTGGTGGGCGCGCGCGTGCGTGTATGCGCGCGAGAAGCCGGGATTCTATTGATGTGAACTGGATGTGAACTGCTTCGGCACCCGT
>DATMIN010000020.1:0-4216 GCA_035554275.1 Burkholderiaceae bacterium | reverse complement strand
GCTCGCCCTTGTCGTTGACGCGTGCGATTCGAATGCCGCTGTCGAGCGTCCGCAGCGAGGCCTTCGCGCGGTCGCAGTTTTCGGCGCGCTGCGCGGCGACCTTCGCCTCCTCGGCCTTCTTCTTGTTCTCGGCCTCCTGTTCGGCCTGCTTGCGCTTGGCCTCGAGCTCGGGGTCGGACGCACGCGCCGCGATCAGCGGGGCGGCCGCAGCGGCCGACGCGCCCGAGGCGGGCAGCGCCGCGCGCCGCGGGGTGGCGTTGGCACTCGGCTTTTGCAGGATGTCGGCCTCGGGCGTGCCGGGTGGCGGCGGCAGGTCGCTGTACTGCGTCTGCCCGCGCTTGTCGCGCCACTTCCACTGCGCCGCGGCCGGCAGCGCCAGCGCCAGGACGAGCAGGGCAGCCGTGAGGGCAATCGTCCAGCGGGGCATGGCGCGCATCCGTGAAATTGTCATGGCCGGCAAGTGTATGCCTCGGCCCGCCAAGGCTCCAAGCGCGCGGCGCCAAAGCGTGTCGTAGTGCGCGCCTCCGTATAATTCAACTTTGCGTCAGGAGCTTTTCCAATGCGCCTACTCGGCAAAGCGCTCACCTTCGACGACGTGTTGCTGGTGCCGGCGCTCTCGAAGGTGTTGCCGCGCGACACCGACCTGTCGACCCCGCTGTCCCGCAATGTCCGTCTGAACCTGCCGCTGGTATCGGCGGCGATGGACACCGTCACCGAATCGCGCCTCGCGATCGCGCTGGCGCAGGAGGGCGGCATCGGCATCGTCCACAAGAACCTGACCGCGAAGCAGCAGGCGGCCGAGGTGGCGCGCGTCAAGCGCTACGAATCGGGCGTGCTGCGCGACCCGATCACCGTCAGCCCCGACACCCCGGTGCGCGCCGTGATGGACCTGTCGCGCCAGCACGGCGTGTCGGGCTTTCCGGTGCTGCAGGGCGCGACGGTGGTGGGCATCGTCACGAACCGCGACCTGCGCTTCGAGACCCGGCTCGACGCCCCGGTCAGCGCGATCATGACGCCGCGCGAGCGCCTCGTCACGGTGAACGAGCGCGCCACGCTCGACGAGGGCAAGGCGCTGATGCACCAGCACAAGCTCGAGCGCGTGCTGGTCGTCAACGAGGCGTTCGAGCTGCGCGGGCTGATGACGGTGAAGGACATCACCAAGCAGACCAGCTTCCCGAACGCCGCGCGCGACGCGATGGGCAAGCTGCGCGTCGGCGCCGCGGTCGGCGTCGGCGACGGCACCGACGAGCGCGTCGAGCTGCTCGTGAAGGCCGGTGTCGACGCGATCGTCGTCGACACCGCGCACGGCCACAGCGCCGGCGTGATCGAGCGCGTGCGCTGGGTCAAGAAGCACTATCCGCAGATCGACGTGATCGGCGGCAACATCGCCACCGGCGCGGCCGCGCTCGCGTTGGTCGAGGCCGGCGCCGACGCGGTCAAGATCGGCATCGGGCCGGGCTCGATCTGCACCACGCGGATCGTCACCGGCGTCGGCGTGCCGCAGATCTTCGCGATCGAGCAGGTCGCCAAGGCGCTGAAGGGCAGCGGTGTGCCGCTGATCGCCGACGGCGGCGTGCGCTACTCGGGTGATCTGGCCAAGGCGATCGCCGCCGGGGCCGACAGCGTGATGATGGGTGGCGCGTTCGCCGGCACCGAAGAGGCGCCGGGCGAGACCATCCTGTACCAGGGCCGCACCTACAAAAGCTACCGCGGCATGGGCTCGATCGGCGCGATGCAGCAGGGCTCGGCCGACCGCTACTTCCAGGACGGCAACAACGCCAGCACCGCCAAGCTCGTGCCCGAGGGCATCGAGGGCCAGGTGCCGTACAAGGGGTCGGTCGTCGCGGTGATCTTCCAGATGGCCGGCGGCCTGCGCGCCTCGATGCACTACTGCGGCTGCGCCAGCATCGCCGAGATGCACGAGCGCGCCGAGTTCGTCGAGATCTCGTCGGCCGGCATGCGCGAGAGCCATGTGCACGACGTGCAGATCACCAAAGAGGCGCCGAACTACCGGATGGAGTGATGCAGCTTCTTTCGCAACGGCTGGGCCGCCGCGCGGCGATGCCGTTCATCATGGCGACCGTCCTGATCGACATGGTGTCGGTCGGCCTGATCATCCCGGTGTTGCCGGCGCTGGTCGGCTCGTTCACCGCGTCGCCGGCCGAGCAGGTGTTCTGGTACGGCGTGGTCGCGTTCGCGTTCGGCTTCGCGAACTTCGTCGGCTCGCCGATCCTCGGTGCCCTGTCCGACAAGTACGGCCGCCGGCCGATCCTGCTGATCGGCTTCTGCGGCCTCGCGCTGAACTTCTTCGCGACCGGGCTGGCGACCGCGCTGTGGGTGCTGATCGTGGTGCGCCTGTTCGGCGGCGCGATGCAGGCCAATGCGGCGGTCGCGAACGCGTATGTCGCCGACATTTCGGCGCCCGAGCAACGCGCCAAACGCTTCGGCCTGCTCGGCGCGATGTTCGGCATCGGCTTCATGCTCGGGCCGGTGAGCGGCGGCATCCTCGGCGCGATCCACCTGCAGTTGCCGTTCTTCGTCGCCGGCTCGCTCGCGCTGATCAACCTGCTGTACGGCTACTTCGTGCTGCCCGAGTCGCTGCCGCCGCACAGGCGCCGGCCGATCGCGTGGGCTGCGCTGAACCCGGTCGCGTCGCTGCGCGCGCTCAGCAAGCTCAAGGGTGTCGGCCTGCTGGTCGCGGTGATCGCGTGCACCGGCCTCGCACAGTTCGTGCTCTACAGCGTGTGGGTGCTGTACGGCCATTTCCGCTTCGGCTGGGGGCCGCGCGAGAGCGGGCTGTCGCTGTTCGCGGTCGGGATCATGTCGGTGATCGTGCAGGGCTGGCTGCTCGGCAAGCTGTTGAAGCGCTTCAGCGCGAAGCGGCTCGCGGTGATCGGGCTGCTGTCGTCATCGCTGGCGTACGCGGCCTGGGGCCTGTCGACCGAGGGCTGGATGATGTACGCGGTGATCTTCGCCAACGTGTTCGGCTTCACCGCGGCGGCGGCGATGCAGAGCATCGTCTCGGGCGCCGCCGACGCGACGACGCAGGGCCAGACGATGGGCGCGGTGAGCTCGCTGAACAGCCTGATGGCGGTGCTCGCGCCGCTCGTCAGCACGCCGTTGCTCGGCGTCGTCTCGCCCCTGCCCGCCGGCGACTGGCGGCTCGGCGCGCCGCTGTACTTCTGCGCCGCGCTGCAGGCCACGGCGCTGCTGCTCGCTGTCATCCACTTCCGCGGCGAGCGCCGCGGCCGCAGCGCCGCCGTCGGTGCTGTCGCCTGAAGAGCCCCTATGCACGACAAGATCCTGATCCTCGATTTCGGCTCCCAGGTCACGCAGCTGATCGCGCGCCGCGTGCGCGAGGCGCACGTGTTCTGCGAGATCCACCCGAACGACGTGAGCGACGCGTTCGTGCGCGAGTTCGCGCCGAAGGGGATCATCCTGTCGGGCAGCCACGCGAGCACCTACGAAGAGCACGAGCTGCGCGCGCCGCAGGCGGTGTGGGACCTGGGCGTGCCGGTGCTCGGCATCTGTTACGGCATGTTCACGATGGCGGTGCAGCAGGGCGGCACCGTCGAGGCCGCCGATCACCGCGAGTTCGGCTACGCCGAGGTGCGCGCGCACGGCCACACGGCGCTGCTCGGCGGCATCGAGGATTTCGCGACGAGCGAAGGCCACGGCATGCTGAAGGTCTGGATGAGCCACGGCGACAAGGTCACCGCGCTGCCGCCCGGCTTCAAGCTGATGGCCTCGACGCCGAGCTGCCCGATCGCCGGCATGGCCGACGAGAAGCGCGGCTACTACGGGGTGCAGTTCCACCCCGAAGTGACGCACACCGTCAAGGGCCGCGAGCTGCTCGAGCGCTTCGTCCTCGAGATCTGCGGCGCCCGACCCGATTGGGTGATGGGCAACTACATCGACGAGGCGGTCGAGCGCATCCGCGCCCAGGTCGGCGACGACGAGGTCATCCTCGGCCTCTCCGGCGGCGTCGACTCGAGCGTCGCCGCGGCGCTGATCCACAAGGCGATCGGCGATCGCCTCACCTGCGTCTTCGTCGACCACGGCCTGCTGCGCAAGGGTGAGGCCGAGCAGGTCGAGCGTGACTTCGTGGCCGCGACCGGGGTGAAGCTCCGGGTGGTGGACGCCGCCGAGCGGTTCCTCAAGGCCCTGTCCGGGGTGGTCGACCCCGAGGAGAAGCGCAAGATCATCGGTCGGGAGT
>DATMIN010000019.1:0-8215 GCA_035554275.1 Burkholderiaceae bacterium | reverse complement strand
GGTGAGTTTCAGCAGCGAGATGTCGAACGTGCCGCCGCCGAGGTCGTAGACGGCGTAAAGGCCTTCGGCGCCGTTCTCGAGGCCGTACGCAATCGCGGCCGCGGTCGGCTCGCTGATCAGGCGCAGCACGTTCAGGCCGGCGAGCTGCGCGGCATCCTTCGTGGCCTGGCGCTGCGCGTCGTCGAAGTAGGCGGGCACGGTGACGACGGCGCCGAACAGCTCGTCATCGAACGTGTCTTCGGCGCGCTGGCGCAGCGTCGCGAGGATCTCCGCCGAGACCTCGACCGGCGACTTCACGCCCGCCACCGTGCGCAGCTGCACCATGCCCGGCGCATCGACGAAGTCGTACGGCAGCTTGTCGCGGCCGGCGATGTCAGCGATGCCGCGGCCCATGAAGCGCTTGATCGAGACCAGCGTGTTGCGCGGGTCGGTCGCGGCCTCGGCGAGCGCCGCTGCGCCGATCTGCCGGCCGCCGCCCTCGAGATAGCGCACCGCCGACGGCAGGATCACGCGCCCTGCCGCATCGGGCAGGCACTCGGCGACGCCGTGGCGCACCGCGGCGACGAGCGAATGCGTGGTGCCGAGGTCGATGCCGACCGCGATGCGGCGCTGGTGCGGGTCGGGTGCACCGCCGGGTTCGGAGATTTGCAGCAGGGCCATGGTGTCGTTATTGTCCCAGCGCCTCCAGGCGGCGATCGACGTCGAGGGCAAAGCGCTCGACGAACATCAGCGCGCGGACCTGCTGCGCGGCGGCGGCGAAATCGCGGCGCTCGTCGAGCGTGATCCGCAACTCGTCGAACGCTTGCCGTTGGTGCGCCGCGACCGCGTCGGCGAGCGCACCGACCGCGTCGGTGCCGTCGGCATCGTCGAGCGCCTCGCGCCACTCCAGTTGCTGCATCAGGAACGCGGCCGGCATCGCGGTGTTGTCCTCGGCCCCGATCGCCGCACCGTTCAACTCGCACAGATAGGCGGCGCGGCGCAGTGGGTCCTTCAGGCGCTCGTAAGCCTCGTTGACACGCAGCGCCCATTGCATCGCGACGCGCTGGGCGGCCGCGCCTTCGGCGGCGAATCGATCGGGGTGCACCTCGCCCTGCAGCGCGCGCCAGCGCGCATCGAGCGCTTTGCTATCGAGCGCGAAGCGCGGCGCGAGGTCGAACAGTTCGAAGTCGGTGCTGGCGAGGTTCATGAGGCACACAAGAAAAGGGCGCGGCATCGCCGCGCCCGCTTCTGCGTTTCGGCGCAGCCGCTACACGCGGAACGATTCACCGCAACCGCAGCGGTCCTTCTCGCGCGGGTTGTGGAACTTGAAGCCTTCGTTCAGGCCCTCGCGCACGAAGTCGAGTTCGGTGCCGTCGATGTAGGGCAGGCTCTTCGGATCGACCAGCACCTTGACGCCGTGGCCTTCGAAGATCATGTCTTCCGGCGCGAAGTCGTCGGCGTACTCGAGCTTGTAGGCCAGGCCCGAGCAGCCGGTCGTCTTCACGCCCAGGCGCACGCCCACGCCCTTGCCGCGCTTGGCCATGTAGCGCGTCACGTGGCGTGCGGCCGCTTCGGTCAAGGTGACGGCCATCGGTCAGGCGGCCTTCGCGATCTCGGCGCCGGCGGCCGTCTTGGCCTTGTAGTCGCTCACCGCTGCCTTGATCGCGTCTTCGGCGAGGATCGAGCAGTGGATCTTCACCGGCGGCAGCGCGAGCTCTTCGGCGATGTGGGTGTTCTTGATCGTCAGCGCCTCGTCGAGCGACTTGCCCTTGACCCACTCGGTCACGAGCGAACTCGACGCGATCGCCGAGCCGCAGCCGTAGGTCTTGAACTTCGCGTCCTCGATCAGGCCGGTCTGCGGATTCACCTTGATCTGCAGCTTCATCACGTCGCCACAGGCCGGTGCGCCGACCATGCCGGTGCCGACCGAATCGTCGCCCTTGTCGAACGAACCGACGTTGCGGGGGTTCTCGTAGTGCTCAACCACTTTTTCGCTGTATGCCATGTCGTACTCCTGGTCGTTGTGCCGTTCAGTGCGCGGCCCACTGGATCGTGCTGATGTCGATGCCTTCCTGGTGCATGTCCCACAGCGGCGAGAGATCGCGCAGCTTGGCGACGCGCTCCTTCAGCGTCGTGACCACGTAGTCGATCTCCTCGACTGTCGTGAAGCGGCCGATCGTCATGCGCAGGCTGCTGTGCGCGAGCTCGTCGCTGCGGCCGAGCGCGCGCAGCACATAGCTCGGCTCCAGGCTCGCCGACGTGCAGGCCGAGCCCGACGACACCGCGATGCCCTTGATCCCCATGATCAGCGACTCGCCCTCGACGAAGTTGAAGCTCATGTTGACGTTATGCGGCACGCGCTTGTCGGGGTGCCCGTTCAGGAAGGTCTGCTCGATGCCGGACAGGCCGGCGATCAGCCGCTGCGAGAGCATGCGGATGCGCTCGCGCTCGGCCCCCATCTCGGCCTTCGCGATCGCGTAGGCCTCGCCCATGCCGACGATCTGGTGCGTCGCCAGCGTCCCTGAGCGCATGCCGCGCTCATGCCCGCCGCCGTGCATCTGCGCCTCGATGCGCACGCGCGGCTTGCGGCGCACGTAGAGCGCGCCGATGCCCTTCGGGCCGTAGGTCTTGTGCGAGGCCAGGCTCATCAGGTCGACCGGCAGCTTCGCCAGATCGATGTCGACCTTGCCGGTCGCCTGCGCCGAATCGACGTGGAAGATGATGCCGCGCTCGCGGCACATCGTGCCGATCGCCACGATGTCCTGGATCACGCCGATCTCGTTGTTGACGAACAGCACCGAGATCAGGATGGTGTCGGGGCGGATCGCCGCTTCGAGCTTCGCGAGGTCGACCAGGCCGTCTTCCTGCACATCGAGGTAGGTCACCTCGAAGCCCTGCCGCTCGAGTTCGCGCATCGTGTCGAGCACGGCCTTGTGTTCGGTCTTCAGCGTGATCAGGTGCTTGCCGCGGGCCTTGTAGAACTGCGCCGCGCCCTTCAGCGCGAGGTTGATCGATTCGGTGGCGCCCGACGTCCAGACGATCTCGCGCGGGTCGGCTCCGACCAGCGCCGCGACCTGCCCGCGCGCCTTCTCGACCGCGGCTTCAGCCTCCCAGCCCCACGCATGACTGCGCGACGCCGGGTTGCCGAAGTGCTCGCGCAACCAGGGGATCATCGCGTCGACGACGCGCTGATCCACCGGCGTGGTCGCGCCGTAGTCCATGTAGATCGGGAAGTGCGGGGTCATGTCCATGCGAGTTCGTCCCGGCGGCGCGGTGACACCGCGCACCGCCTTCGGTGATGCCTCTACTTGTTGAACGCGGCGCCGAGCGCGAAGACCGAATTCGGCGCGGTGATCTTGATCGGCTTGACGACCGGCTGCGACGAGATCGCGCGCTTCACCGGGTGCTCTTCGATCGAGACGCCCTTGGCGATCTGCTCGTCGACGAGCTTGCGCAGCGAGACGGAGTCGAGGAACTCGATCATCTTGGAGTTCAGGCTCGCCCACAGGTCGTGCGTCATGCAGCGGCCCGAGTCTTCGCCCATGCAGTTTTCCTTGCCGGCACAGCCGGTCGCGTCGATCGGCTCGTCGACGGCGACGATGATGTCGGCCACGGTGATCTCTTCGGCCTTGCGGCCAAGCGAGTAGCCGCCGCCGGGGCCGCGCGTGCTCTCGACCAGCTCGTGGCGGCGCAGCTTGCCGAACAGCTGCTCCAGATAGGACAGCGAAATCTGCTGCCGCCCGCTGATCGCGGCCAGGGCCACAGGCCCGGCGTGCTCGCGCAAAGCGAGGTCGATCATCGCGGTCACGGCGAAACGGCCCTTGGTGGTCAAACGCATCGATTTCTCCTAAAGCCTGAGTCGGCAGGTCAGCTACGGTGGCAGCTTCGTTGCCCTCTACGCCCGGTGGCGGCGCGAGGAGCGGTCTATTCCGACTTGTTTCGTCAAGTATAGCCGAAGCCGACAAATTCGGTCGAGATTGCCCCGAGAAGTTCCCTGAGATGGGCAGGGAATTCGGCGCCCGAATCGTGACCAGGCGTGTCGGCGAAAACCGGGTCAGTTTGTAGGGCGCGGCGTCAACGGCACGATGTTGTCGGTACCGGGCGCACCGAACGCCTGCTCGCGCAGGTGGGCGAGCTGGTCGCGCACCCGCGCCGCCTTCTCGAACTCGAGGTTGCGGGCGTGGTCGAGCATCTGCTTCTCGAGCTGCTTGATGCGTTTGCCGAGGTCCTTCTCGCTCAGCGCCTCGATTGCGGCCGACTCGTTGGCAGCCTTCAGATCGTCTTTCGCGCTCTTCTCGCTGTAGACGCCGTCGATCAGGTCGCGCACGCGCTTGACCACGCTGCGCGGCGTGATGCCCTCGGCGGTGTTGTGCGCGATCTGCTTGTTGCGGCGCCGCTCGGTCTCGTCGAGCGCCTTCTTCATCGACTCGGTCACCTGGTCGGCGTACAGGATCGCGCGGCCGTTGAGGTGGCGTGCCGCGCGCCCGATCGTCTGGATCAGGCTGCGCTCGGAGCGCAGGAAGCCTTCCTTGTCGGCGTCGAGGATCGCGACCAGCGAGACCTCGGGAATGTCGAGCCCCTCGCGCAGCAGGTTGATGCCCACCAGCACGTCGAACGTGCCCAGGCGCAGGTCGCGCAGGATCTCGACGCGCTCGACGGTATCGACGTCGCTGTGCAGGTAGCGCACCTTGACGCCGTTGTCGGCGAGGTAGTCGGTCAGCTGCTCGGCCATGCGCTTGGTCAGCGTCGTGATCAGCACGCGCTCGTGGATCTCGACGCGCTCGCGGATCTCCTGCAGCACGTCGTCGACCTGGCTCTTCGCCGGCCGCACCTCGACCTGCGGGTCGATCAGCCCGGTCGGGCGCACCAGCTGCTCGATCACCTGGCCGGCGGTGCGCTGCTCGTACGCCGCCGGCGTGGCCGAGACGTACATCACCTGGCGCATCTTCTTCTCGAACTCCTCGAACTTCAGCGGCCGGTTGTCGAGCGCGCTCGGCAGCCGGAAGCCGTATTCGACCAGCGTCGTCTTGCGCGCGCGGTCGCCGTTGTACATGCCGCCGAACTGGCCGATCAGCACGTGGCTCTCATCGAGGAACATCAGCGCGTCGGCCGGCAGGTAGTCGACCAGCGTCGGCGGCGGGTCGCCCGGCCGCGCGCCCGACAGGTGCCGGGTGTAGTTCTCGATACCCTTGCAGTGGCCCACCTCCTGCAGCATCTCGAGGTCGAAGCGGGTGCGCTGCTCGAGGCGCTGCGCCTCGACGAGCTTGCCCGACTTCACGAGTTCGTCGAGGCGCGCGCGCAACTCGGCCTTGATCGTGTCGATCGCGACCACAACACGCTCGCGCGGCGTCACGTAGTGGCTGCTCGGGTAGACGGTGAAGCGCGGGATCTTCTGGCGGATGCGGCCGGTCAACGGGTCGAACAGCTGCAGCGTCTCGACCTCGTCGTCGAACAGCTCGATGCGGATCGCCAGCTCCGAGTGCTCGGCCGGAAACACGTCGATCGTGTCGCCGCGCACGCGGAAGGTGCCGCGCGAGAAGTCGGTCTCGTTGCGCTGGTACTGCATGCGGATCAGGTGCGCGATCACGTCGCGCTGGCCGAGCTTGTCGCACACGCGCAAGGTCATCACCATCTGGTGGTAGTCGCTCGGGTTGCCGATGCCGTAGATCGCCGAGACGCTCGCCACGATCACCACGTCGCGGCGCTCGAGCAGGCTCTTCGTCGCGCTCAGGCGCATCTGTTCGATGTGCTCGTTGATCGAGCTGTCCTTCTCGATGAACAGGTCGCGCTGCGGCACGTAGGCCTCGGGCTGGTAGTAGTCGTAGTAGCTGACGAAGTACTCGACCGCGTTGCGCGGGAAGAACTCGCGGAACTCGCTGTAGAGCTGCGCGGCGAGCGTCTTGTTCGGCGCGAACACGATTGCCGGCCGGCCCATCTGCGCGATCACGTTGGCCATCGTGAAGGTCTTGCCGGAGCCGGTCACGCCGAGCAGCGTCTGGAAGCTCAGCCCGTCGCGCAGCCCTTCGACGAGCCCGGCGATCGCGGCCGGCTGGTCGCCCGCCGGCGGGTACGGCTGGAACAGCTGGAACGGCGAATCGGGGTAGCTGACGAACTGCCCTTCGGGTTCCGCAACAACAGCAGTGGGATCGACGACTTCGGACAGCTCGGCCATGACAGATAAAATCTCCGGGTATTCCCGTTGCTCGGCAGCGCGGGCGAACCGCACACCTTAGCCGAATTGCCGGCCCCGATCTACTGACAAGGACGCCCCATGTCTACGCTCTTCGCCGCCGTCGAAATGGCGCCCCGCGACCCGATCCTCGGCCTGAACGAGCAGTTCAACGCCGACCCGAACCCGGCCAAGGTCAATCTCGGCGTCGGCGTCTACTTCGACGAGAACGGCAAGCTGCCGCTGCTGCAGTGCGTGCAGGCTGCCGAGAAGATGATGATGGAGGCGCCGAAGGCAAGGGGCTACCTGCCGATCGACGGCATCGCGGCGTACGACAAGGCGGTGCAGGGCCTGGTGTTCGGCGCCGACAGCGAGGTGCTGCACGCCGGCCGGGTCGCGACGATCCAGGCGCTCGGCGGCACCGGCGGGCTGAAGGTCGGCGCCGACCTGCTGCACCGCATGAACCCCGACGCGACCGTGCTGATCAGCGACCCGAGCTGGGAGAACCACCGCGCGCTGTTCGAGGGCGCCGGCTTTCGCGTCCAGACCTATCCGTACTACGACCGCGTGCGCCGCGGCATCGACGCCGACGCGATGCTCGTCGCGCTGAACAGCGCCGCGCCGGGCTCGATCGTCGTGCTCCACGCCTGCTGCCACAACCCGACCGGCTGCGACCTGTCGCCGGCCCAGTGGCACGCGGTGATCGCGGCGGTGAAGGCGCGCGGCCTGGTGCCGTTCCTCGACATGGCCTACCAGGGGTTCGGCGATGGCATCACCGAAGACGGTGCGGTCGTCGGCCAGTTTGTCGGCGCGGGCCTGGCCTGCTTCGTCGCGACCAGCTTCTCGAAGAGCTTCTCGCTCTACGGCGAGCGCGTCGGCGCGCTCAGCGTCGTGTGCGCCTCGAAGGACGAGGCCGACCGCGTGCTGAGCCAGCTCAAGCGCGTGATCCGCGCCAACTACTCGAACCCGCCGACGCACGGCGCACAGGCCGTCGCATTGGTGCTGACGACGCCGGCATTGCGCGCGCTGTGGGAAGACGAGCTGGCGGGCATGCGCCGGCGCATCCGCGAGATGCGCATCGCGCTGCGCGCCAAGCTCGAGGCCGCCCGCCTCGGCCAGGACTTCGCCTACATCACCGAACAGAAGGGCATGTTCAGCTACTCGGGGCTGCGCAAGGAGCAGATGCAGCGGCTGCGCGGCGAGTTCGGCATCTACGGCGTCGACTCGGGCCGCATCTGCGTGGCGGCGCTGAACGCGAAGAACCTCGACGCGACGGTCGCGGCGATCGCGGCCGTCTCGGCCTGAGGGGCTCGGACGCACGGTTTCGGCGAGTCTGGCCCCGGTTCGGGGCGCTGATGCGGGTATCACCCCGGTTGCAGGTGCTGCAAGATCGTGCGCGCATGCCTATGATGCTGCGTTGCACAAAACTCGCCGGCGTTCCGGCGCCGACCCCTTTCACCCAGGCCCCGCGATGCTCTATCAGCTCTATGAAACCCAGCGCGCACTGCTGAGCCCGTTCGCCGAGTTCGCGAGCGCGACCTCCAAGCTCTACAACCACCCGCTCTCGCCGTTCGCGCACACGCCCGGTGCGCAGCGCGTCTCGGCCGGCCTCGACCTGATGCACCGGCTGTCGAAGGACTACGAGAAGCCCGACTTCGCGATCACCTCGGTCAAGGTCGACGGCGTCGACGTCGCGGTGCAAGAGCAGGTCGCGATCGAGAAGCCGTTCTGCCGTCTGCTGCGCTTCAAGCGCTTCACCGACGACGAGCGCGTGCTCAAGCGCCTGAAAGACCAGCCGACGGTGCTGATCGTGGCGCCGCTGTCGGGCCACCACGCGACGTTGCTGCGCGAGACGGTGCGCGAGTTCCTGAAGGACCACAAGGTCTTCATCACCGACTGGACCGACGCCCGCATGGTGCCCGTCCAGGCCGGGCCCTTCCATCTCGACGACTACGTGACCTACGTGCAGGAGTTCGTGCGCCACATCGGCCCCGACGTGAACGTGATCTCGGTGTGCCAGCCGACCGTCCCGGTACTCGCGGCGATCTCGCTGATGGCCAGCAACGG
>DATMIN010000018.1:0-3823 GCA_035554275.1 Burkholderiaceae bacterium | reverse complement strand
GCCAGCGCGCCGAGGCCCAGCAGCGCGGCCACGCCGACCCAGGCGCGCGCGCCGCGCGTCACGGCAGCGCCGGGGACGGCGTGGGCGTCACGGCCGTGTCGGCCGGCACGAACACGGCCCGCCACAGCGTCAGCACCGCGTCGCGCGACAACGCCATCGCATCGAGTTCGAGCTGCGTCGTCTGCTCGTCAAGGCGGGCCTGGTGCTGGGCGCGGCGCAGCTCGCGGTAGGCGTCGGCGGCGCGGCTGCCGATCGGCGCCGGCAGCAGGCCATAGTCTTGCGCGCGCTGCAGCAGCGCGATATTGCCGACGTCGTCGAGCAGCCCCGGGTGCTCGGCGCCGTGCGCGAGCACCAGGTACTGCACCGCGAACTCGGCGTCGATCATGCCGCCGGCGCTGTGCTTCACGTCGAAGCGGCCGCTGCGCACCGGGCGCGCGTCGCGCAGCTTGGCGCGCATCGCGACGATCTCGGCGCGCAGCGCGGTCGCGTCGCGCGGCGCACACAGCACGCGCCGCCGCACCGCGTCGAACGCCGGCTCGAGCGCGCGCCAGCCGGCGCACCAGCGCGCGCGCGTCAGCGCCTGGTGCTCCCAGGTCCACGCGGTGTTGCTGCCGCGGCCGCTCTGGTAGCGCGTGAACGAGGCGAGCGAGGTCACGAGCAGCCCGGCGCCGCCGTTCGGGCGCAGCGAGGTGTCGATGTCGAACAGCTCGCCGGCCGCGGTGCGCAGCGTCAGCCAGTTGATCAGCTTGCGCACGAACACGCCGTAGACCTCGGTGGCGCGGTCGCTGTCGTTGTGGTCCAGGGGCTCGTCGGCGTCGTCGTAGACGAACACGACGTCGAGGTCGCTGCCGTAGCCGAGCTCCTTGCCGCCGAGCTTGCCGTAGGCGATCACCGCCAGCCGCGGCTCGTCGCGATGCGCCTGCTTCAGGTGCGACCAGGCCCAGCGCAGCGCGACGCCGAGCGTCGCGTCGGCCAGCGCGGAAAGATCATCGGCGACCTGCTCGACCGTGATGTGGCCCTCGACATCGCGCACCAGCGTGCGGAACACCTCGGCGTGGTGGGCGCGGCGCAGCGTGTCGAGCAGCGATTCCTCGTCGGCCTGGCCGGAGCGGCCCCAGGCCTCGTGGCGTTCGTCGAGTTCGGCCACGTACGCGGCGGGGTCGAAGCGGTCGTGCAGCAGGCGCTCGTCGGCGAGTTCGTCGATCACGCCGGGGTGCTGCATCAGGTAGCGCATCGGCCAGCGCGCCAGGCCGAGCAGGCGCAGCAGCCGCGTCTGCACCTCGGGGCGCTCGACCAGCAGCGCGAGATAGCTTTCGCGGCGCAGCAGCGGCTCCATCCAGTCGATGAAGCGGATCGCCGCGTCCATCGTGCACTCGCCGTCGCGCGCGGCGTGGCCGGCGCGCTTGATCAGGCGTGCCAGGCGCAGCTTGCTCTCGTCGCGCAGCGCCTGGATGCGCGGGCGCTCGCGCAACGGGCGCACGCGTGCCGCGAGTTCGGGCGGCAGCGCGTCGATGAAGGCGTCGCTGTCGACCGGCTCGGGCGGCAGGCCGCACGTTCGGCAACTGCCCGCGGCCGCCGCCGTGCTCGCCGGCGCGCGGCCGTCGTGCAGCAGCGCGTCGAACTCGAGCGCGACGAACTCGCGCGTCGCGCCGAGCAGGTCGAGCAGGTCGCACACGTCGCCGCCGTCGGCGCGGCTGGCGAAGCCCAGGCTGCGCGCGATCCAGGCCAGGTCGGCGTCGGCGGTGGGCAGCTGGTGCGTCTGCTGATCGTCGAGGAACTGGATGCGGTGTTCGATGCGGCGCAGGAAGTCGTAGCTCTCGGCCAGCCGGCTCGCGCTCGCCGGCTTCATCAGGCCGCCGGCGGCGAGCAGGCTCAGTGCCTTCAGCGTCGAGCGGGTGCGGATCTCGGGGTACTGCCCGCCGCGCACCACCAGCAGCAGCTGCACGATGAACTCGATCTCGCGGATGCCGCCGCGCGACAGCTTCACGTCGTTGGCACGCGCCGGCCGCCCGGCGGCGCGGCGCTGCGCCTCCTCGCGCACCTTGGCGTGGAGCTGGCGCAGGCCCTCGAACACGCCGTAGTCGAGGTAGCGCCGGTAGACGAATGCGGTGACCAGCCCGCGCAGCGCCAGCGCGCGACCGTTCTTCACGCTCGCGCACGGCGCGACCACGCGGCTCTTCAGCCACGCGAAGCGTTCCCACTCGCGGCCCTGCACCTGAAGGTATTCCTCGAGCATCGCCAGGCTCACGCACGCCGGGCCCGACATCCCGTTCGGCCGCAGCGCCAGATCGACGCGGAACACGAAGCCGTCGTCGGTGGTCTCGCCGATCAGCGTGTACAGGCTCTTGCAGACCTGCGAGAAATACTCGTGTGCGCTGACCGGCCGCGCGCCGTCGCCGCCATCGGTCTGCCCGTCTTCCTCGTAGACGTAGACGAGGTCGATGTCGGACGACACGTTGAGCTCGCGCGCGCCGAGCTTGCCCATGCCGACGACCCAGAAGTCGATGCGCTCGCCGGCCGCGTTGCGCGGCACGCCGAAGCGCGCGTCGTGATCGCGCTGCGCCTGCGCGAGCGCGCGTTCGAGCGTGGCCTCGGCGAGCTCGGTCATCGCGCGCGTCACGTCGGGCATCGGCACGCCGGCCTCGATGTCGAGCACCGCCAGCCGCTCGAGCACGAGCTGGCGCGCGACCCGCATCGCGCTGGCGAGGGGGCGGCCGTCGGCCTGCAGGCGCTCGATCAGCGCGTCGACCGCGGCGCGCCCGGGCAGCCCGGCCGGCAGCAGCGCCAGCTCGGCGGCGTAGCGGCGCCGGATGCGCTGGACGAAGCGGCTGTGGTCGGCGCGCGCCATCGGCACGGCGCTCGAGCGCGGTGCGCGGCGTCGTTCGGGCGTGCTCGTGGAGGAGGGTCGGGAACCCATGAGGGTCGCGGCGGCTCTGTGCTAGATTGACCCGTCAGCGGCGCGAGGCCGACGAGTCGCTGACGGCGCGCCGGCCCGCCAATCCGCTGATCCACAACCCGTTCTGATGGGCCCACACCGTGGCCGGCGCACCGATGTTTTCATGTCCCTGATCCCGCCCGCCACCCGCCGCCCCGAGCCGGCGCGCTGGGCCCGCTTGCGTTGGGCCTCGAAGGCGCTGCTGGGTCTGGTGTTCACCGCGTGGAGCCTAGTGCTGATCGCATGGCTGACGCTGCATTGGGGGATTCTGCCCCACATCCAGCAGTGGCGTGAGCCGATCGAGCAGCGCGCCAGCGCCGCGCTCGGCGTGCCCGTGAGAATCGGCCGGATCGAGGTGCGCTCGGGCGGCTGGGTGCCGTCGTTCGAGCTGCGCGAGGTGCAGCTGCTCGACGCCGCCGGGCGCGCGGCGCTGCGGCTGCCGCGCGTGTTCGCGGCGATCTCGCCGCGCTCGCTGCTCTCGCTCGAGTTGCGTTTCGAGCAGCTGCTGATCGACGGCGCGCAGCTCGAGGTGCGGCGCGACGCCGCCGGCCGCATCACCGTCGCCGGCCTGGCGTTCGACGGCGCCGGGGCCGGCGAGGGCAGCGCGGCCGCCGACTGGTTCTTCGCCCAGCACGAGTTCGTGATCCGCGGCGGCGCGCTGCGCTGGACCGACGAGCTGCGCGGCGCCGACACGCAGCCGCTCGCGCTCACCGATGTGCAGCTGGTGCTGCGCAACGGCCTGCGCCTGCACGAGTTGCGCGTCGACGCGACGCCGCCGCTCGAGTGGGGCGACCGCTTCAGCGCGATCGGCCGCTTCACCCAGCCGCTGCTCGCGCGCCGCGGCGACTGGCGGCGCTGGAGCGGCACCGCCTACGCCGACCTGCCGCG
>DATMIN010000017.1:0-4185 GCA_035554275.1 Burkholderiaceae bacterium | reverse complement strand
CAAGCGCAGCGACAAGGTGCGCCTGGCGATCGTCGGCATGCGCACACGCGAGGGCACGATCGCGACCGACCAGCTGCGCGGCTTTCTCGAGGGCGTGAAGCTGCCGCTGCTCGGGTTCGTGCGCGACACGCAGAACTACGTCCATCTCGCCGCACACGGGCTGACCTTGTTCGACGTCGGCGCGGCGCGCTTCGAGCGCGATCTCGAGCAATGGCAGCCGATCACGAAGTGGCTCGACGCCTGATTCATCCCCCATCGATACGAGAGAGAGCCCATGCGAAGTTTCGAGCACCTCACCGACCTGCAGCCGCTGGTCGGCCAGACGATCGGTGTCAGCGAGTGGATCACCGTGACGCAAGAGCGCATCCGGCTGTTCGCCGACGCGACCGGCGATCACCAGTGGATCCACCTCGACGCCGAGCGCGCCGCGACCGGCCCGTTCGGCACGACGATCGCGCACGGCTTTCTCACGCTCTCGCTGCTGCCCGAGATGAGCGCGTCGGCGTTCGAGGTGCGCGATGTGCGCATGGGCGTCAACTACGGCCTGGGCAAGGTGCGCTTCCCGGCGCCGGTGCCGTCGGGCAGCCGGCTGCGCGGCCACTTCAAGCTCGCGAAGTACGAGCCGCTCGACGGCGGCGCGCAGCTCACCGTCGAGGTCACGATGGAGCGCGAGGGCGGCGACAAGCCGGTCTGCGTGGCCGAGTCGCTGGCGCGCCGCTACACCTAGAGGCTGAGAGACCGTGCGCAAACCGGTTTACGATGCCCCGATGCTGGAGCCCCGCGCATGAAGGTTTTGCTGATCGATGACCATCCGCTGATCCTGTCGGCCCTGCAGACGGTGATCGAGGGGCTCGGCGGCGACACCACCGTGGTTGGCGCGAACAGCGCGCGCGCCGCGCGCGACGCGCTGAAGGCCGACACCGATTTCGACCTCGTGCTGCTCGACCTGCATCTCGGCGACGCCGACGGTTTCGACGTGCTCACCGAGCTGCGCACCGCCTACCCGGCGCTGCCGGTCGTGGTGCTGTCGGCCTCCGACCGTTCGAGCGACGTGATCCGCGCGATCGACGCCGGCGCGATGGGCTTCGTGCCCAAGCGCGCCAGCAACGAGACGCTGTTCGAGGCGCTGCACCTGGTGATGTCGGGCGGCATCTACGTGCCGCCGATGACGATGGGCACCGAGGCCCCGGCCAAGCCCGAGGGCGACACCGTGCCGAGCGTGCTGCGCGTGGTGCGCGAGCAGGGCCACGCGCACGACAGCGAGTTGCCCGCGGGCGCGCTGCCGCTCGCCGACCTCGGCCTCACGCCGCGCCAGACCGAGGTGCTCGCGCTGCTGCTGAAGGGCCAGCCGAACAAGCTGATCGCGCGCGAACTGAAGCTTTCCGTCGAGACCGTGAAGGACCACGTCGCCGCGGTGCTGCGCACGCTCGGCGTCAGCTCGCGCACCCAGGCCGTGCTGGCGGTGAGCCAGATGTCGACCCCCGGCGGCGCGTCGGCGTGGCGGCCGTCGCCGCGCCGCTGAGCGCGGCGGCGCCGCTCGTGGCGCCGCCCGACGAACTCGCGCTGCTGCGCGACACCGTGCGCGGCATGTTCGCGTACAACATCACCACGCTGGCCGGGCACGCCGCCGGCGCGATCCTGATCGAGGCGATCTACGCGTCGTCGGCGCCGCGCGCGCTGCGGCTCGGCTGGGGCGGCTGCTTCGCGCTGCTGTGGCTGGCGCGCGCGCTGCTGGCGTGGCGCTTCTCGCGCGACGAGCCGAGCGACGCGCCGGGGCTGCGCGAGCGGCTGCGCATCTGGCAGGTCGGCGTGCTGCTGTCGGGCGCGATGTGGGGCGCCGGCGCGTGGCTGTTCTACGAGTACGGCGACACCCAGCAGCAGATCGCGCTGGTGCTGATCGCCTACACCTACTGCGTCGCGTGCGTGCCGATCCTCGCGTCGCAGTTCCCGCAGTTCGTCGTGTTCGTGCTGCTGGCGTTCGTGCCGGCGATCGTGCGCGTGGCGAACAGCCCGGGCGACCACAGCGTCGAGCTGGCGGTCGCGATGGCGGTCGCGATGGGCATGACGATCGTGCTCGGGCGCAACTTTCGCAACAGCTTCGCCAGCGTGCTGCGCCTGAAGCTGCGCACCGAGGCGCTGATGGTGGAGCTGCGTGCCGAGTCGAGCGCCGCCGACGCGGCGCGCCGCGAGGCCGAGACCGCGAACCGCGCGAAGACCCAGTTCTTCACCGCCGCCAGCCACGACCTGCGCCAGCCGCTGCACGCGATGGGCCTGTTCGCCGAGGCGCTGCGCCAGCGCACGCACGACCCGCAGGTGGCGCAGCTCGTCAACAGCATCAACGAATCGGTCGACGCGCTCGAGGGCCTGTTCTCCGAGCTGCTCGACATCACCCGCATCGACAGCGGCGGCATCGAGGTGCACCCGCAGCACTTCGAGGCCGGCGACATCTTCCGCAAGATCCGCCTGCACTTCGAGCCGAGCGCGTTCGAGAAGGGCCTCGCGCTGCGGCTGCGCGGCGACGCGCGCGTGCTGCACGCCGACCCGCTGCTGGTCGAGCGGATCGTGCGCAACCTGGTCTCGAACGCGATCCGCTACACCAACGACGGCAGCGTGCTCGTCAGCTGCCGGCCGCGCGGCGAGCGGATGCTGCTGCAGGTGTGGGACACGGGCCTGGGCATCAGCGCGGCCGAGCAGGCGCGCGTGTTCGACGAGTTCTACCAGGTGCCGAACACGCCGAAGGTCACGCCCGAGCAGCGCAAGGGCCTGGGCCTGGGCCTCGCGATCGTGCGGCGCCTGGCCGACCTGATGCAGGCGCCGCTGACGCTGCGCTCCACGCCCGGTCGCGGCACGGTGTTCACGCTGACGCTGCCGGCGGGCAAGGCGCCGCGGCCGTCGGCGCTCGGCGCGCCCGGCAAGGCGCCGGCCGGCATCACGCTGGCCGGCCGGCGCATCGTGATCGTCGAGGACGAGCCTGCGGTGCGCGCCGGCTTGGAGGTGCTGCTGGCCGGCTGGGGCGCGCACATCGACGCGTTCGACAGCGTCGGCGCGAGCCGCGAGTGGGCCGAGCGCAGCGACCCGGCCGCGCTGCGGCCCGACCTGCTGATCGTCGACTACCGGCTCGAGGAGGGCCGCAACGGCGTCGACGCGATCAAGGCGCTGCGCGCGCGCTTCGGCGCGGGCATTCCGGCGATCCTCGTCACCGGCAGCACGATGACCGGCCACGACCGCGAGGCCGCCGAGCACAACTTCCACCTGCTGATCAAGCCGGTGGTGCCGAACAAGCTGCGCGCGATGATCGCGTTCAAGTTGGGCGTAGGCCGCGAAGCGAAGGGCGAGGGGCCCCGTTAGCGGGGATCGACCAGCGCAGCGGCCGGCGAGCATGCCGGGCTCGATGCCCGGCATGCGAGTGCGCGCGGCACTTCAAGCCGGCGCGTACGCCAGCCGCACGTAGATCGGCGCGAACGCCTCGGCCTGCGTGACCTCGAGCAGCCGCTCGCGCGCCAGCTCGAGCATCGCGATGAAGGTCACGACCAGCACCTGCGGCCCGTGCGCCGCGTCGAACAGCTCCTCGAACAGCGCGAAGCGCCGGCCCTGCAGCCGGCGCAGCACGATACTCATGTGCTCGCGCACGCTGAGCTGCTCGCGCGAGATCAGGTGGTGGCGGTTCAGCGTCGCGCGCTTCAGGATGTCGGCCCACGCGGCGCGCAGGTCGTCGGCGGCCACCTCGGGGAAGCGCGGCGCGAGCGACTGCTCGATCACCACCTGTGCGCGCAGGAAGTCGCGGCCGAGCAGCGGCAGCGCGTCGAGCCGCGCCGCGGCGAGCTTCATCTGCTCGTACTCGACCAGCCGGCGCACGAGTTCGGCGCGCGGGTCTTCGGGCTCGCGGCCGTCGGCGCTCTTCTTCGGCGGCAGCAGCATGCGCGACTTGATCTCGATCAGCATCGCCGCCATCAGCAGGTATTCGCTGGCGAGCTCGAGGTTGGTCTTGCGGATCTGGTCGACATAGGCCAGGTACTGGCGCGTCACGCTGGCCAGCGGGATGTCGAGGATGTTGAAGTTCTGCCGCCGGATCAGGTAGAGCAGCAGGTCCAGCGGGCCTTCGAAGGCTTCGAGAAAAACCTCCAGCGCGTCCGGCGGGATGTAGAGATCGGTGGGCAGCGCGAACAGCGGTTCGCCGTAGAGGCG
>DATMIN010000016.1:0-12842 GCA_035554275.1 Burkholderiaceae bacterium | reverse complement strand
GTCGATCGTTTCGCGCCGCAGTGTAGTGGGCCGTCGCGCGCTCACGCGGCGAGCAGTGCGAACACCGCCGGCACGTCTCCGGGCAGCGCGAGCGGGCGGGCGCGCCAGTCGGCGACCCGGTCGGTGCGGGTGAAGCCGCCGGGTAGCGTCAGGCCGCAGCTAACCGACAGCCGCGTGCCCGGCTGCAGCTGCGCGGCCAGCGCGTCGAGCAGCGCCTGGTTGCGATACGGCGTCTCGATCATCAGCTGCGTCTGCGCGGCCTTGCGCGACAGCGCCTCCAGCTCGCGGATGCGCGCGCCGCGTGGGGCGGCCTCCACCGGCAGGTAGCCGACGAACGCGAAGCACTGGCCGTTCAGGCCGCTGGCCGCGAGCGCCAGCACGATCGCGTTCGGCCCCGCCAGCGCGATCACGCGCAGGCCCGAGGCGTGTGCGGCCTGCACCAGCGCCGCGCCGGGGTCGGCGACGGCCGGCAGGCCGGCCTCGGAGATCAGCCCGATGTCGTGGCCGCGGCGGGCTGGCTCGAGCAGCGGCGCGAGGTCGGGGTTCGGGGCGGCCGCTGCGCCGCCTTTCGGCGGGCGCGGCAGTTCGACGATCGACAGCCCCTGCAGCGGCGTTGCCAACGGCACGACCGCGTCGACGCGCTTCAGGAAGGCGCGCGTCGTCTTCGCGTTCTCCGCGACCCAGTGGGTCAGGCGCGCGGCGGTCGTCAGCACCGACAGCGGCAGCACCTCGTCGATGCGGGCCGCGCCCGCGGCGCCGAGGTCGAGCGCATTGGGCACGAGGTAGAGCGCGCCTGGGGCGACCTCGCTCATGCTGCGGCGGCCGGAAGCAGCGGGTCGATGCCCGCGGCGCGCAGCAGCGCGCTGGTGCGGATCAGCGGCAGGCCGACGAGGGCGGTCGGGTCGTCGGAGTCGATGCCGTCGAGCAGCGCGATGCCGAGTGTCTCGCACTTCGCGCTGCCGGCGCAGTCGTACGGCTGCTCGGTGCGCAGGTAGTGCTCGATCTCGGCATCGCCGAGGGCGCGGAAGCGCACCGTCACCGACACCAGCGCCGTGCCGACGTGACCGCTCGCCGCGCGCACCACCGCCACTGCGGTGTGGAAGACGACGGCCCGGCCACGCATCGCGCGCAGCTGCGCGACCGCGCGCTCGTGGGTGCCGGGCTTGCCGATCGGCGCGCCGTCGAGGTCGGCGACCTGGTCCGAGCCGATCACCACCGCGTCGGGCCACTGCGCCGACACCGCCTGCGCCTTCGCCAGCGCGAGGCGCTGCGCGAGCGCGGCGGGCGCCTCGCCGGGGCGCGCCGTTTCGTCGACCGCGGGCGCGTGGACCTCGAACGGCAGGTGCAACCGGCCGAGCAGTTCGCGCCGGTAGCGCGAGGTCGAGGCGAGGATCAACGGGGGGCGCGCGGGCATCGGCCGATTCTCCCATTCGTGCGCCGGGTGCTGTACGACGAGCGCCGTACACTGGGCCGATGAACCCGCGCGAGTTCGATCCGCTGCGCCTCGATGTGGCCGCGTTCGCCAAGGCCGACGGGCGCCTCGACGGGCACTGGCCGGTTGCGGAATTCGGCCGCCTCGCCGCCTCGGCGGCGGCCGGGGCCGAGCTGCCGGGCGAGGTGCGCTGGGCCGCCCGCGGCGAGGCGCGCGCGGTGCGGGGCGACGCGCCACAGGTCTGGCTGCACCTGACCGCCTCGACGCATGTGCCGCTGCAGTGCCAGCGCTGCCTCGAGCCGGTGGGCGTGGCGGTCGAGGTCAAGCGCAGCTTTCGCTTCGTGCACGGTGAAGACGACGCCGCGGCGCTCGACGCCGAGAGCGACGACGACGTGCTCGCGCTGACCCGCGCGCTCGACCTGCGCGAGCTGCTGGAAGACGAGCTGCTGCTGGCGTTGCCGCTGGTGCCGCGCCACGCGGTCTGCCCGGTGCCGCTCGCGCCGCCCGCGTCGGCGGACGCCGGCGAGCCGGAGGAAGCCGCGCCGCACCCGTTCGCATCGCTCGCGGCGCTGAAGCGGCCGCGGCTCAACTGACCGGGCCGGGCAGTGCCACCATGCTAGAATCGCGGGCTGATCCGCCGGCGCCGGGCGACCGGGCCGGGCGGAAGTCGTACGGAAGTCGTACTGTCGGAAACAATCGGAACCAGCCGCGTCGCGAAAGGCCAAAACCCTCGCCCGTGCGGCGCGCGTCCGTGCCGCCTCGTCGTGGGGCGCCGGGCTGAAGGAGAACACCATGGCCGTTCAACAGAACAAGAAGTCCCCGTCGAAGCGCGGCATGCACCGCTCGCACTACGCACTGAACACCCCCGGCACGGCGATCGAGCCGACCACCGGCGAGAACCACCTGCGGCACCACATCAGCCCGAACGGCTTCTATCGTGGCCGCAAGGTGCTGAAGACGAAGGCCGACGCCTGAGGCGTTTATCGCCGCTTCGCCGACCGTTCGCGTCTCCACGTGCACGGGCCCGTGACTCTGCCCTCGTTCCTGTTCGCTGACCGACCCGGGTCGCGCTTCGCCGCGTCGCCGGGTTTTCGCGCATGACCGGCGAGCCGATCCGCCTCGCGGTCGACTGCATGGGCGGCGACCACGGCCCGGCGGCCACGCTGCCGGCCTGCCGCGCCTTCCTCGCCGCGCATCCGCGCGCCGAGCTGATCCTCGTCGGCCGCGCCGAGGCGCTCGCCGCGGCCGCCGGCTGGGAGCGCTGCCGCATCGTTGGCGCGAGCGAGGTCGTCGAGATGGACGACGCGATCGAGATCGCGCTGCGCCGCAAGAAGGATTCGTCGCTGCGCGTCGCGGTGAATCAGGTCAAGCCCGATGCGAACGGCGCGGCCGCGGCGCACGTGTGCATCTCGGCCGGCAACACCGGCGCGCTGATGGCGGTGGCGCGCTACGTGCTCAAGACGACCGAAGGCATCGATCGCCCGGCGATCGCGACGGTGCTGCCGAACGCGCACGACGGCGGCACCACGGTGCTCGACCTCGGCGCCAATGTTGACTGCACGGCCGAGCACCTCCTGCAGTTCGCGGTGATGGGCAGTGCGCTGGTGGCCGCGGTCGACGGCAACCCGAACCCGAGCGTCGGCTTGCTCAACATCGGCGAAGAGGCGATCAAGGGCAGCGAGACGATCAAGCGCGCCGGCGAGCTGCTGCGCGCCGCCGCCGCCGCCGGCATGCTGAATTTCCACGGCAACGTGGAGGGCAACGACATCTTCAAGGGCACGACCGACATCGTCGTCTGCGACGGCTTCGTCGGCAACGTGGCGCTCAAGACCTCCGAGGGCCTCGCGTCGATGCTGTCGACCTTCGTCAAGCAGGAGTTCAAGCGCAGCCCGTTCACCAAGGCGGCGGCGGTGATCGCGCTGCCGGTGCTGCGCCGCCTGCAAAAGCGCGTCGACCACCGCCGTTACAACGGCGCCGCGCTGCTCGGGCTGCGCGGGCTGGTGTTCAAGAGCCACGGTTCGGCCGACGCGTTCGCGTTCGAGCACGCGCTCAATCGCGCTTATGATGCCGCCAGCAACGGCCTGCTGGATCGCGTCCACGACCGCATCCTCGACTCGCTGGCCGCGATGCCCGCAGCGCCCGTGACCGCGGCCGTGTCGGGCGACCCGACCGCACCGGATCTCGCCCGCACCGCATGAGCCCCCGCCCGGCCGTTCCGAAGGGGGCTCGCACCGCAGTGCGAAGCACGGAGGTTTTCCAGTGAGCCCGACCCCGCCACGCCACTCGCGCATCACCGGCACCGGCAGCTTCCTGCCGCCGAACCGGCTGACGAACGACGATCTCGCGGCCCGCCTCGCGGCCGACGGCATTGAGACCTCCGACCAGTGGATCGTCGAGCGCACCGGCATCCGCGCGCGCCACTTCGCCGCTGCCGGCGTCGCCGCGAGCGACCTCGCGGTCGAGGCCGCGAAGCGGGCGCTGGCCGCGGCCGATGTCGACGCCGCCAACATCGATCTGATCATCGTCGCGACCAGCACGCCCGACATGGTGTTCCCGTCGACGGCGTGCATCGTCCAGCACAAGCTCGGCGTGGCCGGCTGCGCCGCGTTCGACGTGCAGGCGGTGTGCTCGGGCTTCGTCTATGCGCTGACGATCGCCGATTCGATGATCCGCACCGCAAGCGCGAGCAAGGCGCTGGTGATCGGCACCGAAGTGTTCTCGCGCATCCTCGACTTCAAGGACCGTGGCACCTGCGTGCTGTTCGGCGACGGCGCCGGCGCGGTCGTGCTCGAGGCGAGCGCGCGGCCCGGCATCCTCGCGAGCGAATTGCACGCCGACGGCAGCCATGTGAGCATCCTGTGCGTACCGGGCACGGTCTCGGGCGGCCAGGTGCTCGGCGACCCGCTGCTGAAGATGGACGGCCCGGCCGTCTTCAAGCTCGCGGTCGGCGTGCTCTACGACGTGGCGAAGTCGGTGCTCGAGAAGGCCGGCCGCAGCGACGCCGACATCGACTGGCTGATCCCGCACCAGGCCAACATCCGCATCCTGCAGAGCACCGCGAAGCGGCTCAAGCTGCCGCTCGACAAGCTCGTCGTCACTGTCGACCAGCACGGCAACACCTCGGCCGCGTCGATCCCGCTCGCGCTCGACGAATCGGTGCGCGCCGGCAGGATCAAGCCCGGCGACACCGTGCTGCTCGAAGGTGTCGGCGGCGGCTTCACCTGGGGCGCGGTGCTGCTCGATCTCTGAGCGCTTCGCCGCCGACCCGTTCGCGACCTCAACCCTTCCACGACAGCGCTTGCGCGCCGCCCCGCGATGACCACCTTTGCATTCGTCTTTCCCGGCCAGGGCTCGCAGGCCGTCGGCATGCTCGACGCCTGGGGCGACGATCCCACCGTGCGCGACACGCTCGCCGAGGCCTCCGAGGTGCTCGGCCAGGACGTGGCCGCGTTGATTCGCGGCGGCCCGAAGGAGCAGCTCGATCTCACCACCAACACGCAGCCGGTGATGCTCACTGCGGGCGTGGCGTGCTATCGCGCGTGGCTCGCGGCCGGGCAGCGCGCGCCGAGCGTCGTCGCCGGCCACTCGCTCGGCGAATACAGTGCGCTGGTCGCGGCCGGCGCGCTGCGCTTCGCCGACGCGCTGCCGCTGGTGCGCTTTCGCGCGCAGGCGATGCAGGAAGCGGTGCCGGTCGGCATCGGCGCGATGGCGGCGATCCTCGGCATGGACGCGCAGGCGGTGCGCGACGGCTGCGCCGAGGTGGCCGCGGCGAGCGGCGAGGTCGTCGAGGCGGTCAACTTCAACGACCCGAAGCAGACCGTGATCGCCGGCAGCAAGGCCGGCATCGAGCGCGCCTGCGAGGTGCTGAAGGCGAAGGGCGCGAAGCGCGCGCTGCCGCTGCCGGTCTCGGCGCCGTTCCATTCGAGCCTGATGCAGCCGGCGGCCGAGCGGCTGAAGGAGCGCCTCGCCGCGGTCGCGTTCGCCGCGTCGACGATCCCGGTGATCAACAACATCGACGTCGCCGTCGCGACCACGCCCGACGCGATCCGCGACGCGCTCTACCGCCAGGCGTTCGGCCCGGTGCGCTGGGTCGAGACGATCCAGGCGATGCGCGCGCGCGGCGTCACCCACATCGTCGAGTGCGGGCCGGGCAGGGTGCTGGCCGGCATGGTCAAGCGCATCGACGCCGACGCCATCAGCGCGAGCCTGCTCGACCCGACCTCGCTCGGCGACGTGAAGGGGCTGCTGGCATGAGCCCCCGCACGGCCGTTCCGAAGGGGGCTCGCACCGCAGTGCGCAGCACGGAGGTTTCACGATGAGCACCGAGGCCAGCGTCACCGGCCAGGTCGCGCTCGTCACCGGCGCGTCGCGCGGCATCGGCCGGGCGATTGCGCTCGAGCTCGGCCGCCTCGGCATGAAGGTGATCGGCACCGCGACCACCGATGCCGGCGCCGCCGCCATCGACGAGGCGCTCGCCGCGTTTCCGGGCGGCCAAGGCATCCGGCTCGACGTGACCGACGGCCCCGGCGTCGACGCCGCGATCGAGCGCATCGTGGGCGCGCACGGCGCGCTGCACGTCGTCGTCAACAACGCCGGCATCACGCGCGACATGCTGTCGATGCGCATGAAGGACGCCGACTGGGACGCGGTGATCGACACCAACCTGAAGGCGGTGTTCCGCGTCAGCCGCGCCGCCACCAAGCCGATGATGAAGCAGCGCTACGGCCGGCTGATCAACATCACCTCGGTCGTCGGCGCGAGCGGCAACGCCGGCCAGGCGAACTACGCCGCGGCCAAGGCCGGTGTCGCCGGCATGACGCGCGCGCTCGCCCGCGAGCTCGGCAGCCGCGGCGTCACGGTCAACTGCGTTGCGCCCGGCTTCATCGAGACCGACATGACGAAGGCGCTGAGCGAAGCACAGACCACCGCGCTGATGGCGCAGATCCCGCTCGGCCGGCTCGGCCACGCGAGCGACATCGCGCACGCGGTCGCGTTCCTCGCCTCGCCGCAGGCCGGCTACATCACCGGCACCGAGCTGCACGTCAACGGTGGCATGTACATGGGTTGAGCCCGCGCGGTCGGGTCACGGCAAAGCCGTAGAATCCCGCCTCTGTTTCTGTAAACACTCCCGGAGGAGTTCATGAGCGATATCGAAGCACGTGTCAAGAAGATCATTGCCGAACAGCTCGGCGTGCCCGAAGCCGATGTGATCAATGACAAGGCGTTCGTCGCCGACCTCGGCGCCGACTCGCTCGACACGGTCGAACTGGTGATGGCGCTCGAAGACGAGTTCGGGATCGAGATCCCCGACGAAGAGGCCGAGAAGATCACCACCGTGCAGCTGGCGATCGACTACGCCGTCAAGCACCAGAAGGCCGCCTGAGCGAGCCTGTCGTTCATGCGAATGCATTGCTTCCCATGAGCCGACGCCGCGTCGTCGTCACCGGCCTGGGGCTGATCAGCCCGGTGGGCAATTCGGTCGAGGAGGGCTGGGCCAACGTGCTGGCCGGGCGCTCCGGCATCGCGAACATCACCAAGTTCGACGCGACGAATTTCTCGTGCCGCTTCGCCGGCGAGGTCAAGGGCTTCCAGGTCGAGGACTACTTCCCGGCCAAGGACGCCCGCCACATGGACACCTTCATCCATTACGGCCTGGCGGCGTCGATCCAGGCGGTGAAGGATTCGGGCCTGCCCACCGGCGACGCGCTCAGCGAAGAGCAGGCCGAACGCATCGGCGTGCTGGTGGGCTCGGGCATCGGCGGGCTGCCGCTGATCGAGGAGACGCACGCCGAGCTCGCGGCGAAGGGGCCGCGCCGGATCACGCCGTTCTTCGTGCCGGCGTCGATCATCAACATGATCTCGGGCCACGTGTCGATCCGCTACGGCTTCAAGGGCCCGAACCTCGCGATCGCCACCGCCTGCACCACCGGCCTGCACAGCATCGGCATGGCGGCGCGCCTGATCGAGCACGGCGACGCCGATGCGATGGTCGCGGGCGGCGCCGAATCGACCGTCTCGCCGCTCGGCGTCGGCGGCTTCACCGCGGCGCGCGCGCTGTCGACCCGCAACGACAGCCCCGAGACCGCTTCGCGCCCGTGGGACAAAGACCGCGACGGCTTCGTGCTCGGCGAGGGCGCCGGCGTGCTGGTGCTCGAGGAATTCGAGCACGCGAAGAAGCGCGGCGCGAAGATCTACGCCGAGGTCGTCGGCTTCGGCATGGGCGCCGATGCGTACCACATGACCGCGCCCGACGTCGACGGCCCGAAGCGCGCCATGAAGGCCGCGCTGCGCAGTGCCGGCATCAACGCCGACGACGTGCAGTACCTGAGCGCGCACGGCACGTCCACGCCGCTCGGCGACCTGAACGAAACCAACGCGATCAAGCTCGCGTTCGGCGCGCACGCGAAGGACAAGCTCGTCGTCAGTTCGACCAAATCGATGACCGGGCATCTGCTCGGCGGCGCCGGCGGGATCGAGTCGGTGTTCACCGCGTTGGCGGTGCAGCGCCAGATCGCGCCGCCGACGATCAACATCTTCAACCAGGATCCCGAGTGCGACCTGGACTACTGCGCCGACGGCGCACGCGAGATGAAGATCGAGCACGCCGTGAAGAACAACTTCGGCTTCGGCGGCACCAACGGCACGTTGGTCTTCAAGCGCGTTTGACGCGGTACCCAACGCGCGACCGCGCCGATGCGCGCAGCCCCGCCGATCCAGGTCTCGCTGCAACGCTTCGGGGTGTGGCAGGGCGCGGTGTTGGCGCTGGCACTCGCCGGCGGCGTGGCGATCGGCGCGTGGCTCGCGGGCCGCGAGCGGCCGATCGATGCACGCTCATGGGCGATCGCGGCGGTCGCGTGGACCGGCATCGCGGCGCTGACGTGGCCGAGCCTGCGCCTGGCGCCGCGCGAGTTGCGCTGGGACGGCCGGGTCTGGCACCTCGGACCGATCGGTGGCGAGCCGGTGGTTGGTGCATTGCGCGTCGCGATCGACGCCGGCGCGTGGATGCTGGTGCGTTTCGAGGCGCCGGGGCAGCGCGCCGCCTGGCTGCCGGTGCAGCGCCGCGGCCTCGAGCCGCAGTGGCACGCGCTGCGCTGCGCTGTTCACTCGCCGCAGCCGAGCGATACCGACGCGGCCGAGATCGACGCCTGAGATGAGCGAGCCGCTGCGCCCCGATGCCGACGCGCCGCTGATCGAGCGCGTCAAGGCCGGCGACGTGAAGGCCTTCGAGATGCTCGTGGTCAAGTACCAGCGCCGCATCGAGCGGCTGATCGGGCGCATGGTGCGCGACGTCGATCTGGTGCCCGACATCGCGCAGGAAACCTTCATCCGCGCCTACCGCGCGATCCCGCAGTTCCGCGGCGACAGCGCGTTCTACACCTGGCTGTACCGGATCGCGGTGAACACGGCGAAGAAGGCGCTGATGGAACTCAAGCGCGACCCGCTGGTCACCGAATCGGCGCGGGCCGCGCGCGAGGACGAGGACGACGCCGGTTCGCGCGTCGAGAACGAGCTGAGCGACGGCGAAACGCCCGATGCGGTGCTGGCGAGCAAGCAAATCGCCGCGGCAGTGAACTTTGCGATCGAAGCGCTGTCCGACGACCTTCGCCAGGCGATCACGCTGCGCGAGATCGAGGGCCTCAGCTACGAGGAGATCGCCGAGCTGATGGGCTGCCCGATCGGCACGGTGCGCTCGCGGATTTTCCGTGCGCGCGAGGCAATCGCGGCGCGGCTGCGGCCGCTGCTGGACACACGCGGCGGCGAACGATGGTGACGGTGATGTGGAGAACCCGATGACGACCGATCGAGACGAATTGACGGCAGCGCGCGAGCGCCTGTCGGCGCTGGTCGACGGCGAACTGCCTGGCGCGGCGGTGCTGCAGGCCTGCGCGCAGTGGCGCGAGGAAGGCACCTCGCGCGCCACCTGGCACGCTTATCACCTGATCGGCGACGTGCTGCGCTCCGACGACCTGGCGGGCGACCCCGCACGCGACGCCCGCTTCATCGCGACGCTGCGCGCGCGCCTGGCCGACGAGCCGGTGGTGCTGGCGCCGCGGCCGCTCGAAGCGCCGGCCGCATCGGCGAACGAGTCGCGACGCTGGCCGTGGATGGCGCCGGCGGCGGTCGCGGCGGGCTTTCTCGTCGTCGCCGGCGCGCTGGTGATCACGCGCGTATCCGACACCGGCGCCGACCGCGTCGCGCCCGCGCTCGCGCAGGCCGCCGCGTCCGGTGCGGCCACCGCCGTGGCGGTCGCGTTGCCGCAGACGCAGCCCGAGCCGACCGAGCCGCAGACCTTCGTGGCCAGCGGCACGCTGATCCGCGATGCGCGGCTCGACCGCTACCTCGCCGCCCACAAGCAGTTCGCCGGCAGTTCGGCGCTCGGCGTGCCGTCGGGCTTCCTGCGCAATGCCACCGCCGAGTCGGCGGGTCGCTGAGCGGCGCGTGACGGCGCGCCACCGCCCGCTCGGCTCCGCGCTGCTGCTCGCCGCGGCGTGCCTCGCCGCGCCGGTGGCGCGCGCGCAGACGCCGCCGGCCGACGCGCCGGCGCGCGAGGTGCGCAGCTGGCTGCTGCGCATCCACGAGGCCGCGAGCCACCGCAACTTCCAGGGCACGTTCGTGGTCAGCGGCGGGGGCTCGGTGTCGAGCGCGCGCATCGCCCACTTCTGCGAGGGCCCGAACCAGTTCGAGCGCAGCGAGGCGCTCGACGGCCAGGCGCGCCGGGTCTACCGCCACAACGAAGTGGTGACGACGCTGTGGCCGGGCACGAAGGTGGCGCTGGTCGAGCAGCGCGATTCGCTGGCGCAGTTCCCGGCGCTGCTGCAGGCCGGCGACGACCACATCGCCGAGTTCTACGACGTGCGCGCGCAAGGCGTCGAACGCGTCGCCGGGCGCGAGGCCAACGTGCTGGTGGTCAAGCCGCGCGACGCGCTGCGTTACGGCTACCGGCTGTGGGCCGACCAGGCCTCGGGCCTGCTGCTGCGCGCCGACGTGCTCGGCGAGCGCGGCGCGGTGCTCGAATCGTCGGCGTTCTCCGATGTGTCGATCGGCGTCAAGCCGCAGCCCGAGACGGTGTTGCAGCCGATGAAGCGGCTCGACGGCTACCGCGTCGTGCGGCCGGCGCTCACGCCGACGCAACTCGAGGCCGAAGGCTGGTCGATGCGGCGTTCGGTGCCGGGCTTTCGGCAGGTCAGCTGCGTGAAGCGGCCGATGGACGCGGCAGGGCGTGTCGAGGCCGCGGTCCGCGAGCCGCAGGTGCTGCAGGCGATCTTCTCCGACGGGTTGACCTACGTCTCGGTGTTCATCGAGCCGTTCGATCCGCAGCGTCACACGCGGCCGATGCTCGCCTCGGTCGGGCCGACCCAAACCCTGATGCAACAGCAGGGCGACTGGTGGGTCACCGTCGTCGGCGACGTGCCGCCTGCGACACTGCGCGTGTTCGCAAGCGGCCTCGAGCGACGCGCGAAATAGCGCCGGCGGCGCAAGCCGCAGAATCCAGAAATCACTACCGACACGCCCGGGGAGGCGATCTTGACCCAAGCATCACTGCGTTGCATCGATTCCGGGTTGCGTCGGCGGCTGTGCGCCGGCATGGCGGCCCTGTTCGTGGGCATCGGCGGCGCCCTCGCCGCTGCGCCGGCAGCCGCGCAGGGCCTGCCCGACTTCACCGAGCTGGTCGAGAAGGTCGGCCCGGCCGTCGTGGGCATCCGCACCACCGAGCGAGCGCGCGCGGCGCGCGGCAGCGGCGAGATGGACGAGGACATGCTCGAGTTCTTCCGCCGCTTCGGCATCCCGGTACCGAACCAGCGCCCGGGCCCGAGCCCGCGCGCGCCGCAGCAACCCGCGCCCAACCCCGGCCAGGACAGCGAGCCGCAGACGCGCGGCGTCGGCTCGGGCTTCATCCTGAGCGCCGACGGCTACGTGATGACGAACGCGCACGTCGTCGACGGCGCCGAGGAGGTCATCGTCACGCTCACCGATTCGCGCGAGTTCAAGGCCAAGATCATCGGCGCCGACAAGCGCTCCGACGTGGCGCTGGTGAAGATCGAAGCCGGCGGCCTGCCGGTGGTGCGCATCGGCGATGTCAACAAGCTCAAGGTCGGCGAGTGGGTGATCGCGATCGGTTCGCCGTTCGGGCTGGAGAGCACCGTCACCGCCGGCATCGTCAGCGCCAAGTCGCGCGACACCGGCGATCTCGTCAAGCTGATTCAGACCGACGTGGCGATCAACCCCGGCAACTCGGGCGGCCCGCTGATCAACATGCGCGGCGAGGTGGTGGGCATCAACTCGCAGATCTACAGCCGCTCGGGCGGCTACATGGGCATCTCGTTCGCGATCCCGATCGACGAGGCGACGCATGTGTCCGACAGCCTGCGCACCAACGGGCGCGTGATCCGCGGGCGCATCGGCGTGGCGATCGCGCCGGTGACGAAAGAGGTGGCCGAGTCGATCGGGCTGGGCAAGCCGGTCGGCGCGCTCGTCAGCAGCGTCGAGGCCGGCGGCCCGGCCGACAAGGCCGGCATCGAGGCCGGCGACATCATTACCAAGGTCGACGGTCGTGCGGTCGAGAAGTTCGGTGACCTGCCGCGCATGGTGGGCATGACCAGGCCTGGCGCGAAGACGGCGCTGCAGGTCTACCGCCGCGGCGCCTATCGCGACGTGAGTGTGAGCGTGGTCGAGTTCGAGGCCGAACGAACGGCTGCGTCGCAGCCCGGCAAGGGGGATGCGCCGAAGGCGCCGGCCGCGCCCGGCATGCTGGGTCTGACCGTCGCCGAGCTCACCGACGCGCAACGACGTGAGCTGAAGCTAAAGGGCGGCGTGAGGGTCGAAGCCGTCGAGGGCCCGGCCGCGCGCGCCGGCTTGCGCGAGGGCGATGTGCTGCTGTCGGTCGACAACACCGAGGTCAGCGGCGTCAAGCAGTTCGAGGCCCTCGTCGCCAAGCTCGACAAGGCCAAGGCCGTGACAGTGCTGGTGCGGCGCGGCGACAGCGTCAACTTCCTGATCATCCGGCCGGCGCGCTGACGCGAACCCGGTTTGCGCGCCGGGTCTTTCCGCCACATGGGAACGGCGCAGCCGTTACAAATCAGGCGAAACGGTTCGACAAAAAGTCAGCGAGCGCTGACATCTGCCGTCCTGTGTCGGATTGTTGGCTCCGGCCGCTAGAATCGGGGTGCGCGAGCGATCCATTTTGCTGAATCGAGCAACGACAACGATGCAGCGTAACTATCCCCAAGACATCCACAAGTGTTTGTGGATAACCTGTTGATGGATTTTGCTGTTGGCGGACTGCAACGTCGCCAAATCCAGCACTGGCGCGGTTTGCGGCGAGGCCGTTTTGACTACAATGAAGACCCAACAAGCAGTTGCCAATCGTTTTGTTGGAAGGCGCGTCAATCGTTCGACGTGCCTTTTTTTT
>DATMIN010000015.1:0-2101 GCA_035554275.1 Burkholderiaceae bacterium | reverse complement strand
GGCGGCGCCACCGGGGCGAGCAGCGCGATCGGCGCCGGGGCGGCGCCGGCCGCGGGGTTCGGGTCGTAGAGCTCGACGCTGGCCGGCGACGCCGGCTCGTGCGCCGCGCGGGTCTTCTGGGGGCGTTTGCCGGGTTGCGGGGCCGCTTGCGAATCGAAGTCTGCGGCGCTGAGGAGGGAGGCTCGTTTGGCAGGCGGCTTGGGCAGGGGCATGAGTGGGGGGGGAATGAGGCGATCAGGAAACAAAAAAGCCGCGCAGTCGGCTGGGCGGCTTGGTCGGGGTGCGCTGGTCGAAGCGTTCGGGCACGCGCCGATTATGCACAAGATCGCCGGCGCAGAAGCAAGCATCGGCAAGCGTTGTGAGGGCGCAAAAAAGCCGGCGCGCCGCCGGCTTTCGGGGGATCGGCGCGCCGTGCTCAGCCGGCCTTCTTGATCGCCTTGACTTCCTTCAGCACTTCCTCGACGTGGCCGGCGACCTTCAGGCCGCGCCACTCGCCCTTGAGCACGCCGTGGCCGTCGATCAGGAACGTGCTGCGCTCGATGCCCTTGACCTTCTTGCCGTACATGATCTTGTTCTTGACCACGCCGAACATGTGGCAGAGCTTTTCTTCGGTGTCGGCGATCAGCTCGAACGGCAGCTCCAGGCTCTGCTTGAACTTGTCGTGCGAGGCCATGTTGTCGCGCGACACGCCGAACACCACCGCGCCGTTCTTGACGAATTCCTTGTGGTGATCGCGGAACTGCATCGCTTCGGTGGTGCAGCCCGGGGTGTTGTCCTTAGGGTAAAAGTACAGGACGACGATCTTGCCGGCGTAGGCCTGCGGCGTGAACTTCACGCCACCCGTCGCGAGCGCTTCAAATTCCGGAAGAGGTTTGTTGAGGGCTGGCGTCATGGAGTATTCTGGTCGGTTGCGCCGGTTCAGGCGTAGCGCAAGATTATAAGCGCTCGCCAAGCCCCGCCGACCACCTGATCAGGCCGTGGTCACCCGAACGCCGCGGGGTTTGAACAGCAGCGCCGCCACGACCGAGCGGCCCTCGGCCAGCAGCACGTTGTAGGTTCGGCAGGCCGCGGCACTGTCCATCGTCTCGACGCCGATGCGCCGCCCGATCAGCGGTTTCAGCAGCGCCGGGCGCACGAAACGCAGGCGCGCGCCGCTGCCGAAGATCACGAGTTCGGGCGCGAGCGCGGCGAGCTGCTCGAAGTGGGCCTCGGCGAGCGCCTCGAACGCCTCGACCGGCCACGCCAGCACCTCGCCCGCCCACGGCACGATCACGCTGTGCGCGTGCTCGACGCCGTTGACCAGCACGCCGTCGGGCCCGTGGCGGGCGATGGCGTTCTGGCCTTCGATGCGGTCGGCTTGCAGTTTCATCGGGTCGGGCTCGGCGGTGACGGCGTGGCGAGAGGGCCCCGGGGCATGTGGGCCGCTATGGTTAAATTCTAGGGTTGTGCGCAGTGCGCCGTTGGCCGGAGGCCTTTTGAAACCCATCGTCAAGTCGAGCAAGCTCGCCAACGTCGCCTACGACATCCGCGGCCCGGTGCTCGACAAGGCCCGGCAGATGGAGGAAGAGGGCCACAAGATCATCAAGCTGAACATCGGCAACGTCGCCGCGTTCGGCCTCGAGCCGCCCGACGAGATCGTGCAGGACATGATCCGCAACCTGCCGCACACCGCCGGCTACACCGACAGCAAGGGCCTGTTCGCGCCGCGCAAGGCGGTGGTGCACTACACGCAGCAGAAGAACGTGGCCGGCGTGACGATCGACGACGTCTACCTCGGCAACGGCGCCTCCGAGCTGATCGCGATGGGCATGAACGCGCTGCTCAACGACGGCGACGAGGTGCTGATCCCGTCGCCCGACTATCCGCTGTACACCGCGGTGGTCGGCCTGTCGGGCGGCACGCCGGTGCACTACCGCTGCGACGAATCGACCGGCTGGCTGCCCGACATCGAGCACATGAGGGCGATGATCACGCCGCGCACGAAGGCACTGGTCGTGATCAACCCGAACAACCCGACCGGCGCGCTGTACCCCGAAAGCGTGCTGCGCGAGATCGTCGAGGTCGCGCGCACGCACCAGCTGATCGTCTTCGCCGACGAGAT
>DATMIN010000014.1:0-2833 GCA_035554275.1 Burkholderiaceae bacterium | reverse complement strand
CGCCATGAAGCGGACTCATAGGCGCGGGCTCGGGCGCTTGGCTCAGCGTCAGTGAGCAAGGCGCATTCGATCCGCGACCCAGTCCACGAACACACGCACCCGCGGTGACAGCTGCCGGTGGTGCGGGTACAGCACGGATACTGGCATGGGTGCGGGCCGATGCTTTCCCAGCACTTCGCACAGGATGCCCTCGGCGAGTTGCCGTTCGACGTGATAGCGCGGCAACTGGATGACGCCGAGTCCCGCTTCGCAGCAGGCGACGTAGGCATCGGCATGGCTGACGGTGGCCGAGCCGCGAAGTTGCATCGTGCGCGGCTCGTCACCGACGAGGAACTCGAACGGCAGGATCTTGCCCGTGGTACCGGCGTAGTTGACGGCGCGGTGGGCCTTGAACTCGTCCAGCGTTCGCGGCGTTCCGTGCCGTTCGAGGTAGGCTCTGCTGGCGCAGGTGACTTGGCCGAGCGATGCCACCCGGCGGCCGACCATGCTCGACTCGCGTGGCTCACCGGCGCGCAGCACGCAATCGACACCTTCGCGCACCAGGTCGACCAGTCGATCGCCCATGCCGATCTCGAGCTCGATCTCAGGGTACTTCGCGAAGAACTCGCCGATGTACGGCAAGAGGAAGTGCATCCCCAAGGTGCCCTGCAGGTCGACGCGCAGCTTTCCCTTGGGTGCGGCGGCCGATCGGCTGAACACCGACTCGGCCTCCTCGACGTCCGCCAGCAGCCGCACGCAGCGCTGGAAGTAGGCCTCGCCATCCAGCGTCGCGCTGACCTGGCGGGTGGTCCTGTGCAGCAAGCGAACGCCGAGCCGCTTCTCCAGTTGCTGGATCGTGTGCGTGACGGTAGCGCGGGGGAGCTGAAGGTCGTCGGCGGCCTTCGTGAAGCTCTTGAGCTCGACGATCCGGACGAACACGCGCATGGCATCGAGTCGGTCCAAGCGACCTCCTGGATTGTTTATATAGATTGGATAGTTATGCCGAATTTAATGCATTTATCCGCGAATCGATAAACACAAGAATTCGATCACCCCAACGACTTTCACAGGAGTCCCGTCATGAATCCCTCCCCCGTCGCCATCGTCACCGGAGCCTCGCGCGGCATCGGCGCCGCCATCGCCCAGCGCCTCGCCAAGGAAGGCCACGCGGTTGTCGTCAACTACGCCGGCAACGCCGCTGAAGCAGCGAAGGTCGTCGCCGCCATCACCGCCGCCGGCGGCCAAGCAACGGCGATCCAGGCCGACGTGGCCGATGCGTCCGCCGTGCGCCGCCTGTTCGACGAGACCGAGCGCCTCTACGGCCGCATCGACGTGCTCGTGAACAACGCCGGCATCATGCCGCCCGAACTCCCGCCGCTGGCCGCCACCGACGACAAGACCTTCGACGGCCTGTTCTTGGTGAACGTGAAGGGCAGCTTCAACACGATGCGCGAAGCGGCCGCGCGGCTGCGCACCGGCGGGCGCATCGTCAACTTCTCGTCCAGCGTGATTGGCCTCGCGTTGCCCGGGTATGCCGTGTATGCGGCGACCAAGGCTGCCATCGAGACCATGACCAACATCCTCGCCAAGGAACTGCGCGGCAAGGGCATCACCGTCAACGCCGTGGCGCCTGGCCCGACGGCCACGGCCCTCTTCCTCAACGGCAAGCCGCCTGAAGTCGTTGCGCGGTTGGCCAAGGCAGCGCCGCTGGAGCGCCTCGGAACGCCCGAGGACATCGCCAGCGTCGTGGCCTTCCTAGCCGGGCCGGACGGCGCCTGGGTCAACGCCCAGACGCTGCGCGCCAACGGCGGCATCGTTTGAATCACTCCAACCCCTTTTCAAAGGAGCCCACCATGAAATCCGTCGTCCTCGTCACCGGCGCTTCGACCGGCATCGGCCACCTCACGTCTCGCGCCCTCGCCGCTGCGGGCCACACGGTTTACGCCAGCATGCGCGACATCCACGGCCGCAACGCGGCGCACGTGCGCGAGTTGCGCGACTGGAGCTTCGCCCACGGGTACGACCTGCGCGCGGTCGAACTCGATGTGCTGTCGCAGGAGTCTGCCAACGCGGCGGTGCAGACGATCGTCGGCGAGCAAGGCCGCCTCGACGTCGTCGTGCACAACGCCGGCCACCTTGTCGTCGGGCCGACCGAGGCGTTCACGCCGCAGGAGATCGTCAAGGTGTTCGACACCAACGTGCTCGGAACCCAACGCGTCAACAAGGCGGTGCTGCCGCTGATGCGCGATCGGCAGTCGGGGCTGCTGCTGTGGGTGAGCAGCACCACGACGCGCGGCGGCTTCCCGCCGTTCCTCGGGCCCTACGCCGCAGCGAAGGCGGCGATGGATTCGCTGGCGATCTCGCTGTCGTACGAGGTGTCGCGCTTCGGCATCGAAACCTCCATCGTCGTGCCCGGCGCCTTCACGAAGGGCACGGCGCACTTTCCGAATGCCGGCAAGCCGGCCGATACAGCAACCGCTGAAGCCTACTCGCGGTACGACGGCCTGCTGGATCAGGTCGGCGCTCGGCTGACCGCGCTCACGCCCGATCACGCCGACCCCGCGGTGGTCGCCGACTAGATCGCACGCATCGTCGATCTGCCCGCCGGCACTCGCCCGTTCCGTTCAGTGGTCGACTTCATCGACGACGGCGCGGCCGCGGTCACCGAGGTGGCCGAACGGGTGCGCAAAGAGTTCGCACAGCGCATCGGCATTGCCGACCTGCTCAAGCCGAGCGTCGTGTCATGAGCCCGTCGCGCGGCGCAACGGCGCCGGGCCGACACCTCTCACCAAGGCTTCGGTCCCGAGCTGCCCGTGAACTCTCCAGAGGCCGATGGGTCGCCAGCAAGGTGGCC
>DATMIN010000013.1:0-13328 GCA_035554275.1 Burkholderiaceae bacterium | reverse complement strand
GACAGCGCGAGCACGCGCGCCTTCGGGTCTTGCGCGAGCAGCCGCCGCACCGCCTCGAGGCCGCCCATGCCGGGCATCGACAGGTCCATCACGACGACATCGGGCTTCAGGCGCGCGTAGTCGATGCAGGCGCGCTCGCCGGTCTCGGCCTCGCCGACGACCTCGATCTTCGCGTCGGCGAGCAGCATGCGAAAGCCCATCCGCACGAGCGCGTGGTCGTCGACCAGCAGCACGCGGATCATGCGGCCTGCTCCACCGCGGCGACCGTGTGCAACGGCACCTGCACGAGCAACCGCACGCCGCGCGGCAATGCCGGCTCGAGACGCAGCGTGCCGCCGAGCGCCTCGACGCGCTCGGTCAGCCAGCGCAGCCCGTAGTGCGCGCTGCCGGCGGCCTGCGGCGCGAGGCCGCGGCCATCGTCCTGCAGGCTCAGCGTCAACGCTTCGGCGTTGCTGTGCAGTGCGAGCTGCAGCGTCTGCGCCTGGCCGTGGCGCAGCGCGTTGCTGATGCCTTCCTGCGCGGCGCGGTAGAGCGCCAGCGCGGTGTCGCTGTCGAGCACCGCGTCGCCGAGGTCGACCTCGAGCGCGATCTGCACGCCGGGGTGGCTGGCGCGCGTGCGCTCGGCCAGGTCGGCCAGCGCCTCGGCGAGGCCGAAGTTGTCGAGCAGCAGCGGCGTGAGGCGCGGGATCATGCCGTGCATCGCGTCGTACAGGCGCGACGATTCGTCGGCGATCAGGCGCGCGGTGGCTGCGGTCTGCGGGTCGTGCGCGTGCACGCGCTGCGCGATCGACAGCGCCATGCTGCGCATCGCGGTGACCGACTGGCCGAGCTCGTCGTGCAGCTCGCGCGCGATCATGTGGCGCTCGCGCTCGATCTGCTGGTCGATCCAGCGCGTCAGCTCGCGGCTGCTCGAGAGCTGCAGCTCGGCGCGCAGCGCGCGCTTCTCGGTCTCGAGGTGGTTGTGCAGCTGGCCGACCATGTGGTTGAACGCGCCGCCGATCGCCGCCGCCTCGGTGCCCGACAGCGGCGGCAGCTGCACGTCGAAGCGCCCCGAGCGCAGCTGGTTCAGCGCCGTCACGATCTGCGCGAACGGCCGGACGGCGCGGCCGACCAGCCAGAACACCATCGCGTTGGCCGTCACCAGCAGCAGCACACCGCCGACGGCGAGTACCGTCACGTAGTCCCACGCGTCGAGCACCGCGCGCGAGGCGTTGGTGCGCACGACGAGCTTGCCGTCGGGGAACTCGATCGCCTGCGTCGCCGGCTCGGGCGCGACGAGCCGGTCGAACCACGCCGGCGCGTCGCGCCCGGCCTTGTACGGCGACGGCGGCGAGCGGTACAGCTCGTGGCCGTCGAGGTCGAACAGCATGATGTCGTTCGAGCGCACCCGGCCGATGCCCTGCAGGAACGCGAGCATCGCCGGCGTGCCCTGCGCGGCGTAGCGCCACGCGGTGCGGTTGAGCATCTGCGAGGCGACGCGGTTCGCCGCGACCACCTCCTCGAGCACCGACTCGCGCAGGCTTCTCAACTGCAGCCACATCACCGCGACGAGGAAGAGCAGCGTGAGCGCGCCCACGATGAGGTTGATCTTCAGGCGCAGCGTCATGACGCGCCGATGGTATCGGCACGGCGTTCGACCCCGCGCCGAAGGATCATGAAAATCATGAGGCGCGAATCATGGTCGCGGCGATGCCGCTGCGCCGCCGCCAGGCCCAGCATCGGCCCAGGGCGACGCGCCCTCGCGGGCTCCGCCTGGAACCCGCGCCACCCCGATTGGAGACTTCATCATGCAATGGCAAACCCCGACCGCCACCGACTTCCGCTTCGGCTTCGAGATCACGATGTACGTGGCGAGCCGCTGAGCCGCCGCTCCTGACCCACCCTGATCCGCCCTGCGCCGCGCCCGGCGCGCGAGGGCGATCTCCTTCTTCTTCCCTCCGCACGCCACCGATGCGCATCACGATCCTCGGCTCGGCCGCCGGCGGCGGCTTTCCGCAGTGGAACTGCAATTGCCGCAACTGCGCCGGCGTGCGCGCGGGCACGATTCGCGCGAAACCGCGCACGCAGTCGTCGATCTTCGTGCAGCCCGACGCGGGCGGCGACGGCGTGCTGTTCAACGCCTCGCCCGACATCCTCGAGCAGATCCGCAGCCACCCTGCCCTGCAGCCGGCCCGCGCGGCGCGCGACAGCGCGATCGCCGGCGTGGTGCTGATGGACGGCCAGGTCGATCATGTCACCGGCCTGTTCATGCTGCGCGAGCGCGCCACGCCGCTGCCGCTGTGGTGCACCGACCCGGTCGACGCCGACCTGAACCACGGCAACCCGGTGCTGCGCGTGCTCGGCCACTTCTGCGGCGTGCAGCGCCACGCGATCGGGCTCGACGGCCGCTGGTTCGAGGTGCCGGGCGTGCCCGACCTGCGCTTTCGCGCGCTCGCGCTGACCGGCAAGGCCGCGCCGTACTCGCCGCACCGCGACGCGCCGGTCGCCGGCGACAACATCGGCATCACGATCCACGACCGCGCGAGCGGCAAGAGCGCGTTCTACGCGCCCGGCCTCGGCGCGATCACGCCGGCGGTGTTCGACGCGATGGCCGGTGCCGATGCGGTGCTCGTCGACGGCACCTTCTGGGCCGACGACGAGATGCCGCGCCTCGGCCTGGGCCGCAAGACGGCGCGCGAGATCGGCCACCTGCCGCAATCGGGCGCGGGCGGAATGATCGAGTGGCTCGACCGGCTGCGCCCGGCGACCGCGCGCTGGCTGATCCACATCAACAACACCAACCCGATCCTCGACGACGACTCGCCCGAGCGCGCCACGCTGGCGCGCCACGGCATCGGCGTGTGCGAGGACAACCTGAGCCTTCGGCTCTGACCTGATGCGCGCCGACATCCTGCTGCCCGATGCCCACCCGGCCGACACCGGCGAGCCCGCGTGGCCGCGCGAAGAGTTCGAGGCCAGGCTGCGCGAGCGCGGCCGCTCGTACCACATCCACCACCCGTTCAATGTGATGCTCAACAGCGGCCGCGCCACACCCGAGCAGGTGCGCGGCTGGGTCGCGAACCGTTTCTACTACCAGATCGCGATCCCGATCAAGGACGCGGCGGTGCTGTCGAACTGCCCCGATCCTGCCGTGCGGCGTGGCTGGGTCCAGCGCATCCTCGACCACGACGGCTTCGAGCTCGGCGGCGTCAAGGACGAGGGCGGCATCGAGGCCTGGCTGCGGCTGGCCGAAGCGGTGGGCCTGACGCGCGCCGAGGTGCTCGACCTGCGCCATGTGGTGCCGGCGATGCGCTACGCGGTCGACGCGTATGTGAACTTCGCGCGCCGCGCGCCGTGGCAAGAGGCGGTGTGCTCGTCGCTGACCGAGCTGTTCGCACCCGAGATCCACCAGCAGCGGCTCGCCACCTGGCCGGCTCACTACGACTGGATCGAGCCCGCAGGCCTCACCTACTTCCGCAGCCGCGTCGGCCGCGCGCGCCGCGATGTCGAGCAGGGCCTGGCGGTCACGCTCGGCCACTTCACGACGCGGCCGCTGCAGGAGCGCGCGCTCGAGGTGCTGCAGTTCAAGCTCGACATCCTGTGGGCGATGAACGACGCGATGGCCGCGCGCTACGGCGTCGCGCCGGCATGAGCGGCATCACCAGCGCGACCCGGCCGCGCGTGGCCGCCGGCTTTCGCCTCCAATGGGAGCCGGTGCAGAACTGCCACGTGTTGCTCTACCCCGAAGGCATGGTGAAGCTCAACGGCAGCGCCGGCGAGATCATGACGCGCTGCGACGGCGAACGCAGCGTCGGCGCGATCGCGGCCGACATCGAGCGGGCGCACGCGCTGAGCGGCCTCGAAGCCGACGTGCTGGCGTTCGTCGAGCTCGCCGGCAAGCAGCGGTGGCTGGCGTGGGAGTGAGCGCGATGGCGCCCGCGATCGGGCCGCCGCTGTGGCTGCTCGCGGAGCTGACCTACCGCTGCCCGCTGCACTGCGTGTTTTGCTACAACCCGGTCGACTTCGCGCGCCAGGACGAAGAGCTCTCCACCGACGACTGGCGCCGCGTGTTGCGCCAGGGCCGCGAGATGGGGGCGGTGCAGCTCGGCCTGTCGGGCGGCGAGCCGCTGGTGCGCGACGACCTCGAGGCGATCGTCGCCGAGGCGAGCGCGCTCGGCTACTACACCAACCTGCTCACGTCCGGCGTCGGCCTGACCGAGGCGCGCGCCGCCGCGCTGAAGGCCGCCGGCCTCGAGCACGTGCAGCTCTCGTTCCAGGACTCGACGAAGGAGATGAACGACTTCCTGTCGCACACCAAGACCTTCGAGCTGAAGAGCCGCGTCGCGAAGATCATCAAGGGTCAGGGCTGGCCGATGGTGATGAACGTCGTGCTGCACCGGATGAACATCGACCACGTCGACCGCATCATCGCGATGGCCGCCGAGCTCGGCGCCGAGTACCTCGAGCTCGCGAACACGCAGTACTACTCGTGGGCCTTCGTGAACCGCGATCAGCTGCTGCCGACGCACGAGCAGTTGCGTGACGCGGAAGCGGTGACCGACCGCTGGCGCGAGCGGCTCGGCGACCGAATGCGCATCTTCTTCGTCGCCCCCGATTACCACGAGGGCCGCGCGAAGAAGTGCGTCAACGGCTGGGGCAACATGTTCCTGACGGTCGCGCCCGACGGCACCGCGCTGCCCTGTCACACCGCGAAGATGCTGCCGGGCCTGAGCTTCCCGAACGTGCGCGAGCACGGCCTGCGCGAGATCTGGTTCGACTCCGAAGGCTTCAACCGCTATCGCGGCACCGGCTGGATGAAGGAGCCGTGCGCGAGCTGCGAGTTCAAGGAGCAGGACCTCGGCGGCTGCCGCTGCCAGGCGTTCATGCTCGCCAACGACCCGGCCGCGGCCGACCCGGTATGCGCGAAGAGCCCGCAGCACGCGCTCGTCACCGCCGCGGTGGCCGCGGCGGCCGCCGCACCGGCCGGCGCGCGCGAGCACCCGCTCGTGTTCCGCGACGCGGCCAACTCGCGTCGCTTGGCAGAGGCACTGTCGGTGCGCAATCCTGCGAACTAGGGATCGGCGCGCCAGCGTTATCCGCATGCCGCGGGTCGGCTATTGGAGTGTCTGACGAAGGCGTCTACCATGGGCTCGTTGTTCCGTCGGCCAACCCCGGCGGGTTCGCTACGAGGGTACGAAGCATGGTTCAGCGCAAGCCACCGCCGGCACCGGCGAAAAAGCGCGTCTGGCGGATCACCGAGGCAGCACCGCTGGGCGAGTTCGTCGATGTCAACGCCGCGCCGACGACGGGCAAGATCGCCTTGCCCCAGAAGCCCGCGGCCGCCTTGCCCGAGGCGACCGAGGCAACGGTGTCGTCCGGCGGCTGGGTGGTCTCGTCGTTCGAACTGCTGAGCGGCGCCGATGTCACCGAGGGTTACGACACCGTACCCGGCGACCTCTTCGATGCGTTCTTCGAGCCGCCGGCGCCGCCGCCCGCGAAAAAGCCGCCCGGCTCGGGCTGACCGCCCTTCAGGATTCTTTACCTCGGCCGCCCTTGCGGCGCTGCCGTGCGGGGGGCAGCTGCCCCGGGGCGCGTCCGGGCGCCGCGGCCCCGCGTACGATGCCCGGGGCGCACGCGCTGGCACCGGGCACGCGTGCAACTTTCCCGCCCGCCGCGAACACCAAGCGGCGGTGCGCAGAATATACTCAGCGCGAGGTCTTTCTTGAATCAATCTGTCGCTGCCGACGGGCAAGACAAGGGGTCGCTGATGGGTGCCAAACTCAAGGTCGCCGGGTGGCTGGCTGTCGGCGCGGTGGCGGGTGCGCTGACGACGATGCAGCTGCAGGCCACGGCCCGCAACGGCGTCTCGCAGCTGCCGCTCGAAGAGCTGCAGCAGATGGCCGCGGTGTTCGGGATGATCAAGACCGACTACGTTGAGCCCGTCGACGAGAAGAAGCTGATCGGCGACGCGATCGGCGGCATGGTCGCCGGCCTCGACCCGCACTCCCAATATTTCGACAAGAAGAGCTTCAAGGAATTCCGCGAGGCGACCACCGGCCGCTTCGTCGGCATCGGCATCGAGATGGGCATGGAAGACGGCCTGGTGAAGGTCGTCAGCCCGATCGAGGGCTCGCCGGCGTTCCGCGCCGGCCTGAAGAGCGGTGACCTGATCACCAAGATCGACGACGCGATGGTCAAGGGCCTGACGGTCGATCAGGCCGTCAAGAAGATGCGCGGCGAGCCGCAGACCAAGGTCGTGCTGACGGTGTTCCGCAAGAGCGAGAGCCGCAGCTTCCCGGTGACGATCGTGCGCGAAGAGATCCGCACCCAGAGCGTGCGCGCCAAGGTGCTCGAGCCGGGCTACGCGTGGCTGCGCGTGAGCCAGTTCCAGGACCGCACGGTCGACGACTTCGCGAAGAAGCTCGAAGAGATCTACAAGCAGGAGCCGAACCTGAAGGGCCTGATCCTCGACCTGCGCAACGACCCTGGCGGCCTGCTCGAGGGCGCGGTCGCGATCTCGGCGGCGTTCCTGCCGGCCGACGCGGTGGTGGTCTCGACCAACGGCCAGATCTCCGACTCGAAGCAGACCTTCAAGGCTTCGCCGAGCGACTACCTGCGCCGCGGCGGCAGCGACCCGCTGAAGCGCCTGCCCGAAGCGCTGAAGAAGGTGCCGCTGATCGTGCTCGTCAACGAAGGCTCGGCCTCGGCCAGCGAGATCGTCGCCGGCGCGCTGCAGGACCACAAGCGCGCCACGCTGATGGGCGCGCAGACCTTCGGCAAGGGCTCGGTGCAGACCGTGCGCCAGCTCTCGCCCGAGACCGCGCTAAAGATCACGACCGCGCGCTACTACACGCCGAGCGGCGCGTCGATCCAGGCCAAGGGCATCGTGCCCGACGTGATGCTCGACGAGACGGCAGAAGGCAACCTGTTCGCCGCGCTGCGTGTCCGCGAGGCCGACCTCGAGAAGCACCTGCAGAGCGGCCAGGGCGCCGAGCAGAAGGACGAGGCCCGCGAGAAGGCGCGCGAGGAAGCGCGCAAGAAGCTCGAAGAAGAGACTGCCAAGCGCGCCGCCGCCCCGCCCAAGCCGCAGCCCGAGTTCGGCAGCACCGAGGACTTCCAGCTCGCGCAGGCGATGAACCGCCTGAAGGGCAAGCCGGTGCTCGTCAGCAAGACCGCGGTCGAGCGCAAGCCCGAGGCCGAGACGGTCAACTGAGCACACCTCGGCCCAGCGCCGGGCCGCTCCCAAGCGGGCCGAGACCCGCCCGGCGGGTGGCGGTGGTATGCCACTGCCGGGTGCTCCATGACTGACGCCCAGTTGCTGCGCTACTCGCGCCACATCCTGCTCGACGAACTCGGCATCGAGGGCCAGCAGCGGCTGCTCGCGGCGCACGCGCTCGTCATCGGCGCCGGCGGCCTCGGCTCGCCGGTGGCGCTGTACCTCGCCAGCGCCGGCATCGGCACGCTGACGATCGTCGACGACGATGCCGTCGACCTGACCAACCTGCAGCGCCAGATCGTCCACAGCGTCGAGCGCATCGGCATGCCCAAGGTCGACTCGGCGGCGCGCGCGCTGCACGCGATCAACCCCGAGGTGCGCGTGCACGCGCTGCGCGAGCGGGCCGATGCGGCGCGGCTCGATGCGCTCGTCGCTGCGGCCGACGTTGTCGTCGACTGCAGCGACAACTTCGCGACGCGCCACGCCGTCAACGCGGCGTGCGTCGCGCACGCCAAGCCGCTGGTCTCGGGCGCGGCGATCGGCTTCGACGGCCAGGTCTCGGTGTACGACACGCGCGATGCGCGGCTGCCGTGCTACGCGTGCCTGTTCGCGCCCGACGCGGTGTTCGAGGAGGTGCGCTGCGCGACGATGGGCGTGTTCGCGCCGCTGGTGGGCATCGTCGGCAGCATGCAGGCGGCCGAGGCGCTGAAGCTCGTCGCCGGCGTCGGCCGCTCGCTCGCCGGGCGGCTGCAGATGCTCGACGCGCGCACGATGGAGTGGACCGAGCTCGCGATGGCGCGCAACCCCGAGTGCGCCGTGTGCGCGGCGCGCCCGACCGCCGGGTCGCTCACTCCGGCGTGATGTGCGCCGCGGCGATCACGCCGCCCCAGCGCTCGATCTCGCTCTTCAGGAACAGCGCGAACGCCTGCGGGCCGCGCGCATCGACGCGGAAGCCCTGCGTCTTCGCGCGTTCGGCGAGCTCGGGGTCGGCCATGATCTTCAGCACCTCGGCGCCGAGCTTGTCGACGATCGCGTCGGGCGTGCCGGCCGGCACCATCACGCCGGTCCAGTTCTCGGTCACCAGGCCGGGCATGCCGGCCTCGGCGGTCGTCGGCACGTCGGGCACGGCCGGATGCCGCGCGGCGCTGCAGATCGCGAGCGCGCGCAGCTTGCCGCTCTTCACGTGCGCGATCGATTCGGGAAAGTTCGAGAAGATCACGTCGAGCTGGCCGCCGATCAGGTCGGTGATCGACGGCGCGCCGCCCTTGTAGGGCACGTGCTGGATCTCGGTCCTGGCGATGTCGTTGAACAGCGCCAGCGTCAGGTGCGGCGGCGTGCCGTTGCCGCTCGAGCCGGCGTTGAGCTTGCCGGCCCTGGCCGCGGCGACCAACTCCTTGAAGCTGCCGATCTTGCCGGTGGCCGGCACCACGATCAGCATCGGCGAGCCGGCCAGCAGCGCGACCGGCTTCAGGTCGCGCGTGAAGTGGTACGGCGCCTTCGGGAACAGCGTGACGTTGGCCGCGTGCGTCAGCGTGATCGCGAGCAGCGTGTGGCCGTCGGGCGGCGACTTGGCCGCCGCGTCGGCGCCGATCTGGCCGCCGCTGCCGGGCCGGTTGTCGATCACGACGTGGGCCTTCCAGTGCTCGGCGAGCTGCTGGCCGACGAGCCGCGCCATCACGTCGGTCAGGCCGCCGGGCGGGAACGGCACGATGTAGCGCAGCGTGGCGCCGGGCTTCGGATAGTCGTCGGCCTGAGCCCGCCCGGAGAGCGGCAGCGCGGCCGCCAGCGCGCCCAGCATCAGGTGGCGTCGTTGCATCGTCATCGGGTCTCCTCGGGTCGACCGCGATGCTCGCCCGAGCGGCGCGATGCCGCAAGCCGGGGTTGTGATGTGCTTCGCTGTTTTTCTGCTAAGCCCACCCTCGCGACCAAGTCATTCATATGACTTAGCTCACATGAATGATTTACATGTATAGTCCAATCTCATGCATGCTGCCGCGCCCGCCGCCCTGTTCGAGGCCATCGCGCCCGAGGCCGCCGGCATGCCGCTGTACCGCGTCGTCAAGCGCTCGCTGCTGAACGCGATCGAGTCGGGCCACTGCGCGCCCGGCGAGACGCTGCCGAGCGAGACCGAGATCGCCGGCGCGATGGGCGTGTCGATCGGCACGCTGCGGCGCGCCGTCGACGAGCTCGCGGCCGAGCACATCCTGGTGCGGCGCCAGGGCCGCGGCACCTTCGTCGCGACGCACAACACCGACCGCTTCCTGTTCCAGTTCTTCCACGTCGAACGCGGCGACGGCCTGCGCGAGGCGCCGTTCGTCGACCTGGTCTCGTTCGAGCGGCTGCGCGCCGACGACGAGCCGGCGCAGGCGCTGCAGCTGCGCCAGGGCGACCCGGTGATCCAGATCGAGAACCGCTTGGAGTTGCAGGGCGCCGCAGTGATCTACGACCGTCTGACGTTGCCCTCAGCGCTCTTCAAGGGCCTGACCGAAAAGCGCTTCCGCGAGCGGCCCGGCACGATCTACCAGCTCTACCAGTCCGACTTCGGCATCAGCGTGCTGGGCGCGCGCGAACGGGCGCGCGCGATCGCCGCCGATCGCCACGCGGCGCGGGTGCTGAACCTGCCGCTCGGCCAGCCCGTGATGCAGGTGCGGCGCGTCGCGCTGACCTTCGGCGAGCGGCCGGTCGAACACCGGATCTCGATCATCAACACGGCCCATCACGACTACGTGAATCTGCTGTCACGACCGGCGGCGCCACCATGACCGACACCACCGACCTCGTCAAGGCCGCGCGCGCCGCCGAGCAGGCCGCCTACGCGGCCGGCACCCACCTGCAGGCCTCGCGCTCGCGGCTGGCCGAGACGCTGCTCACCGGCCAGGCACCGGCCGATGTCGCGATGGAGATCCACGCCGAGGGCGAGGCGCTGCTGCGCGAGGTGATCGGCAAGCACTTCCCGGCGCACGGCTTCGCCGGCGACGAGCCGGGCGACCGGCGCCCGGTCTGGCACCTCGAGGCGATCGACGGCCTGGCCAACTATTTGCGCGGCTACCCGCAGTACGCGGTCTCGATCGCGCTGGTCGAGCGCGGCGAGCCACAGATCGGCGTCGTCTACGACCCGTGCCGCAACGAGTTCTTCGGCGCGATCCGCGGCCGCGGTGCGGTGCTCAACGGTGCGCCGATCCGCTGCGCCAAGCGCGCGACCGCGCTCGAATCGCTCGCCGCCACCGTGTTCCCGCCGCCGACGAGCCCGCGCATGCCGCAGTACATGGCCGAGCTCGGCCGCGTGCTGCGCGGCTTCGGCGGCGTGCGGCGCTCGGGCTCGATGGCGCTCGAGCTGGCCTACCTCGCCGCCGGCCGCATCGACGCGTTCTGGCAGCACGACCTCGACGCCGGCAGCGCCGCCGCCGGCACCGCACTGCTGCGCGAGAGCGGCGCGCTCGTCAACGCGCGCGACGCCAAGCCGCTGGCGCAGAGCACCGCGCTGCTCGCCTGCACACCGCCGCTGTTCGAGCCGTTCCTGAGCCTGCTGGTCGAGCCGTGAAAGACGCGCGCCGGCGCAGGCTTGGCTTAAGCTCTCAGGAATGAAGAAAACCCAGTTCCGCGGCCGCAACTTCCCGACCGCGCGGCAGGACGCCGACAAGCGCGCCGCCGAGCCGCCCGGCCGCTACGAGGGCGCGCAGAGTTCGTACCGCCTCGCGTTCACCGACACCGCGTTCCTGCTGCGCGAAGAGATGCGCCCGGTGCGCATGCAGCTCGAGCTGCTCAAGCCCGAGCTGGTGCAGAACGAGCAGGGCATCGAGTCGACGATCGTGATCTTCGGCAGCGCGCGCATCGTGCCACCCGACGTGGCGCAACGCCTCGTCGACGACGCCAGTTCGGCCGGCGACGAGGCCGCGCTCGCGATCGCGCAGCGCCATCTCGCGATGTCGCCCTACTACGCCGAGGCGCGGCGCTTCGCCGCGCTCGTCACCGAGAAATCGAAGGCGCTCGAGACGCCGCTGTACGTCGTCACCGGCGGCGGCCCCGGCATCATGGAAGCGGGCAACCGCGGCGCGCACGACGTCGGCGGCAAGAGCATCGGGCTGAACATCGTGCTGCAGCACGAGCAGGCGCCGAACCCGTACATCACGCCCGAGCTGTGCTTCCAGTTCCACTACTTCGGCCTGCGCAAGATGCACTTCCTGATGCGCTCGGTCGCGCTGGTGTGCTTCCCCGGCGGCTTCGGCACGCTCGACGAGATGTTCGAGGCGCTGACGCTGATCCAGACCGGCAAGTCGCGGCGCCGCCCGGTGCTGCTGTTCGGGCGCGAGTTCTGGACCCGGCTGATCAACTTCGATCTGCTCGTCGACACCGGCATGATCAGCGCGCTCGACCTGCAGCTGTTTCGCTTCGTCGAGACCGCCGAAGAGGCGTGGGGCCTGCTCGAGGCCGAATACGGCTTCGAGCTGCGCGAGACGGGCAAGGAACTGCCGCCGGTCGAGCTGTGAACGATGAAGGAGCGCCGCCGATGAACCGCCCCGTCAGCCTGATCGGCGCGCCCACCGACATCGGCGCCGGCAGCCGCGGCGCGAGCATGGGGCCGGAGGCGCTGCGCGTCGCCAACCTCGGCCCGGTGCTCGAGAGCCACGGCCTCGAGGTCGCCGACCGCGGCAACCTCTCAGGCCCGGCGAACCCGTGGGCGCCGCCGACCGACGGCTACCGCCATCTCGACGAGGTCGTCGCGTGGAACGCCGCAGTGCACGAGGCAGTGCATGCCGAGCTGCAGCTCGGCCGGCTGCCGATCCTGCTCGGCGGCGATCACTCGCTGGGCATCGGCTCGATCAGCGCGGTCGCGCGCCACTGCCGCGACACCGGCAGGAAGCTGCGCGTGCTGTGGCTCGACGCGCACGCCGACTTCAACACCAACACGCTGACGCCGAGCGGCAACCTGCACGGCATGCCGGTCGCGTGCCTGTGCGGCAACGGCCCGCGCTCGCTGATCGAGATCGGCGGCACGGTGCCGGCGATCAGCCCGAAGTGGATCAAGCAGATCGGCATCCGCAGCGTCGACCCGGGCGAGAAGCGGCTCGTGCACGCCGCCGGCCTCGAGGTCTTCGACATGCGCTACATCGACGAGATGGGCATGCGCCACACGATGGAGCTGGCGCTGGCGACGCTCGACGCCAACACCCACCTGCACGTCAGCTTCGACGTCGACTTCCTCGACGCATCGATCGCGCCCGGCGTCGGCACCACCGTGCAGGGCGGGCCGACCTACCGCGAGGCGCAGCTGTGCATGGAGATGATCGCCGACACCGGGCGGCTGGCCTCGCTCGACGTGATGGAGCTGAACCCGGCGCTCGACGTGCGCAACGCGACCGCGATCGTCGCGGTCGATTTGATCGAGAGCTTGTTCGGGAAGAGCACGTTGATGCGAAGGTGAGGCCGTGTTGCGTCGCTCCATCAACAACCTGAGGGATGAAGCACGCCGAAATGCTGGTTTCTGCGCGATCTTTTGACCCAGTGCGCGGCTAGGCTCAGGCAAGAGCATTCGACAAAGAAGCATTGCCTCATGCCCGACACCCTGGCCCACATCGGGCCGAACGGCGAACCGCATGATCTCGCAGACGGCAAGATCGGTACCGCTTGGAATGAGCCGAACAAGTGAAGCCAGCCCCGCCCTTCGCCGCCCATCATCGACAATCAGACGGCAGTTGGCAGTCTCTGGACAACCATCTGATTGGTGTCGCCAGGCTCTCTAATGGCTTCGCCGCCAAAGTAGGCCAGGAACAGATGGGCGAATTGCTTGGACTGCTACATGACTTTGGAAAGTACAGCCAAGCGTTCCAAAGGTACATCAAGTCAGCCATTGGCGCGCTCAATCAGGACGAAGACGAAGACTGGGTCGACGCGGCCAGCCTCAAGGGCAAGGTAGATCACTCGACGGCCGGCGCGCAGATGGCATGGCACGCTCTCAGTGACAAAGGCCCGACAGCCCTTGCAGCAGCACAAATCATTGCGTTGTGCATCGCCTCGCACCACTCGGGGCTGATCGACTGCATCGCGGCCGACGAGGCCCGCTTTGGCGAAGACGGCTTCACCAAGCGCATGAACAAGCCAGCGGAGAAGACCCACCTTGACGAGGCCCAAAGAG
>DATMIN010000012.1:0-4269 GCA_035554275.1 Burkholderiaceae bacterium | reverse complement strand
TTGCTGCGCTTCATGCGCGTGCTGATGAAGCGCTCGTAGTGGCCGAGGTCGAGGTCGGTCTCGGCGCCGTCGTCGGTGACGAAGACCTCGCCGTGCTGGAACGGGCTCATCGTGCCCGGATCGACGTTCAGGTACGGGTCGAGCTTGATCAGGGTGACGTTGAGGCCGCGCGATTCGAGGATCGCGGCCAGCGACGCAGACGCTATGCCCTTGCCCAGCGAGGACACCACACCGCCGGTGACAAAGACGTACTTGGGCATTGTGTGCAGCACCTGTTCGACACAAATGCTCTGGTGGTAAAGCGCGATTATAGGCGTCGCGCACCGCGCAACTTCGGCGCGCCCGAGGCCAGCGCCGGGCCGCGACAGGATACGTGCCCGAATGGGAGCGTGTCGCGCTGCCTTTGCAGCATTGACATATGCCGCCGAGGCGTCGACACTACTGGATGTTTAGACAGTTTGGGGGTCTGATTGGTTCAGAAGGCGATGGTGAGCACGCAGCCCCTGTTTGAAGACGAAGGAACGATTGGCGCGCCCAAGCGTCGCTCCGCCGCACTCAGGTATCCCGGAAGCAAGTGGTCTCTCGCGCACGACATCGTGAGCCTGTTCGGGGACCACTATCACTATGTCGAGCCCTACTTTGGCTCCGGCGCCGTGTTCTTCTCCAAGCCAGTAAGTCCGCATGAGCTGATCAACGACATGAACGGCCTCGTAGTCAACTTCTTTCGTGTTCTGCGGGATCACACGGACGACCTTCTATTCGCTTTGGAGGCCACCCCGTGGAGTCGAGATGAGTACGACCAGAGCCACATTCAAACTGGTGATGCTCTAGAGGATGCAAGACGGTTCGTAACTCGGATTTGGCAGGCGCACGCGTCCGATCTAGCAAAGAAGACGGGTTGGAAGAATCGAGGTTCAAAGCAGCCAGCGCGCGGCATGTCAGTGCGCTGGCAGCGCGTGCCTTCAGAACTCGCCGAGATGGCTGGCCGGCTTAAGGATGCTGAGATTGAGAACCGACCGGCGATAGACGTAATCCGCCGGTTCGCAACCAAGGACACCCTGATCTATGCAGACCCGCCGTACCTCATGGAAACGCGCACGCAGAAGATGTATGCGCATGAAATGAGTGTGGAAGAGCATCTTGAGATGCTGGATGTACTCGAGTCGCATCCGGGGCCAGCGGTGATATCGGGTTACGAGAGTTCAATCTATGACCAGCGCCTGCGAGGCTGGAAGAAGATCATGGTGAAGCCGCCCAAAGTGGAGAAGCAGGCGGACCGCATGGAGGTGCTCTGGGTTAAGGGCTAAAAACTCTAGGTATGTCCAAACATGCGGACAGACCTTTGATGCAGTGACTCCTGTGCGGGCTTAAGCAACTGAAATAGGTTTGACCCGTACTTGCGCGCGCTAACCAACGGGTAGTACTTGAACTGACTACCTGAGAGCGCGTACCACTCGTAGAGGACGCCATCGCCTTCATCAAAGCCCACCAATGCCTTGCTTCGAAATTCCCAGCGCGCCGGCCTGGGCAGGATGATTGGATACGAGGAAACAAGGTAGTCGCGTTGGAAGTTCTTGTCCATTGGTGAGTACATGACGGACAGGAACACACTTGCGTTGGCGTCCACTGCGCGGTGTGCCTCGTGTTTCCGGTGTTTTTGGATCTTGGCCTCAGCGATGGCGCGTTCGTTGGTTTGACGCTCAAGGATTGCGGCTCCGAACTCGGAGGGGCACTGGTGGCTTCTGAAGTGGTCTTCGGTCAAACCCTTTTCACGGCAGAGCTTCCAGTCCTTTGCGTTCGCGTTCGCGATTTCGAGATATGCGCGGAGCTTCTTCCGCTTGGCCGGATCGCGGAAGTCTCGAAGACTGTCGACCTCCTTCGACTTAACTGAGGCGGCGCTGATCACTACGCCACCACCTTTGTTGATTTCGACCGCGAAGTCATAGTACGACTTGCTTTCGGGGGCCCTGACACCGAACAGCTCTGCGAAGCAGCGCTCTATCTGGCGGGAATCTGCGCGTGTGGTTTTGTCCGGGTCATCCTCTCTGATGTTGCCGCTGCCATCGCGATAGGTGCTCAAATACTTCAAGAGTGCGCGCATCTGGTCGGGTGTCGGGTCTGCGCTCAAGAACGGCTGTGACATGGCTGCTCGAACGTTCTAGACGATCTTCTCGTCGGGGTGCGTGATCTTCTTCATCGGCTCGTAGCGCGGCGAGGCCACGCACAGCGGCACGCTGGTCGGGCCGCCGCCCCACTGCGGGTCTTCGAGCGACTCGAACACCTGGCGCAGCTTCTGGCCCCAGTTGCCGCGGATCATCTGGAAGTACGGGTTGTGCTCGTCGATGCAGACGATCTGGTCGGTGCGCAGCTGGTGCGCGGGGTAGACGAGCAGGTCGAGCGGCAGCCCGACCGAGAGGTTCGACTTCAGCGTCGAATCCATCGACACCAGCGCGCACTTCGCGGCCTCGTCGAGGCCGGTGGTCGGTGTGACCATGCGGTCGAGCACCGGCTTGCCGTACTTCGACTCGCCGACCTGGAAGTAGCAGGTCTCGCGCGTCGCCTCGATGAAGTTGCCGGCCGAGTAGACGAGGAACAGCCGCATCGCTTCCCCCGCGATCTGGCCGCCGAAGATCATCGACGCGTTGAAGTCGACGCCGGCGGCGGCGAGCGACGCGCCGTCCTGGTCGTAGACGCGGCGCACCGCGGCGCCGAGCACGCGCACCGCGTCGAACATGCTCTTCGCGTTCCAGATCGTCACCGGCTCGCCGTCGCGGCCTTCGATCTTCTCGACCTGCAGGATCTCGCGCACCGACTGGCTGATCGACAGGTTGCCGGCCGACAGCATCACCATGAAGCGGTCGCCCGGGCGCTCGTACACCATCATCTTGCGGTAGGTGCTGATCTGGTCGAGGCCGGCGTTGGTGCGCGAGTCGGACAGGAACACCAGGCCGGCATCGAGCTTGATGCCCACGCAATAGGTCATGTGGATTTCCCGGACAGAGCCTTGAGGGCGTAGAGCGCGGCGAGCGCTTCCTTGGGGGAGAGCATATCGGGGTCGAGCGCGTCGATGGCGGCCTCGAGCGCGGATTGTTCCGCGGCCGCCGGTGGCGCGGGCGGCGCGGCGAACAGGTCGATCTGCGCCTGGCCGGCATGCCGGCTGGCCTCGAGCGCCTCGAGCGTGGCGCGCGCCTGGCGCAGCACGCTGGCCGGCATGCCGGCCAGCCGCGCCACCTGCACGCCGTAGCTGCGGCTCGCCGGGCCGGGCTGCAGCTCGTGCAGGAACACGATGTCGTCGCCACCGCTGGTGTGCGTTTCGGCGGCCGAGACGTGCAGGTTGGCGGCGCGCTCGTGCTTCACCGGCAGCTCGGTCAGCTCGAAGTAGTGGGTCGCGAACAGCGTGAACGCGCGCGTCTTGTCGTGCAGGTGGCTCGCGATCGCGCTGGCCAGGGCGAGGCCGTCGAAGGTCGAGGTGCCGCGGCCGATCTCGTCCATCAGCACCAGGCTGCAGTCGGTCGCGCCGTGCACGATCGCGGCGGCCTCGGTCATCTCGAGCATGAAGGTCGATTGCGCGTTCGCCAGGTCGTCGGCCGCGCCGATGCGGGTGTGGATCGCGTCGATCGGCCCGAGCCGGCAGCTGCGCGCCGGCACGAACGAGCCGACCGCCGCGAGCAGCACGATCAACGCGACCTGGCGCATGAAGGTGCTCTTGCCGCCCATGTTCGGGCCGGTGATCACGAGCATCTTGTTGGCCGCGTCGAGCCGGCAGTCGTTGGCGATGAACGCGCCGGCGCCGGTCTCGGCCAGACGCGCCTCGACGACCGGATGCCGCCCAGCCTCGATCGATAGGCAAGGTTCACGCACGAACGTCGGCCGGCACCAGCCGAGCGTCGCGGCGCGCTCGGCCAGCGCGGCGAGCGCGTCGAGGCTGGCGAGCGCGCGGGCGAGCGCGGTCAGCGGCTCGAGGTGCGGCTGCAGCTCGTCGAGCAGCGCGTCGTACAGCCACTTCTCGCGCGCCAGCGCGCGGTCCTGCGCCGACAGCGCCTTGTCCTCGAACGCCTTCAGCTCGGGCGTGATGAAACGCTCGGCGTTCTTCAGCGTCTGGCGGCGCTGGTAGTCGGCCGGCACCTTGCTCGCCTGGCCCTGCGTGACCTCGATGTAGTAGCCGTGCACGCGGTTGAACTGCACGCGCAGGTTGGCGATGCCGGTGCGCGCGCGCTCGCGCGCTTCCAGCCCGAGCAGGAACGCATCGCCGTTCGTGCCGATGTCGCG
>DATMIN010000011.1:0-7684 GCA_035554275.1 Burkholderiaceae bacterium | reverse complement strand
GCGGCGACGAGAAGCGCAGGCTCGGGGTCGGCGCGCGCAGCGCGCTTCGTGATCTGACTCGCCGCGGCTGTTCGAGCGCAGTGAGCGAAGCGAACGTAGCGAGTTCTGCGGCGCGACCCCGAGCCGAGCATCGCAGTGGAGCCGGAGCGAAGCGAAGGCCGCCGCCGTCTGAGTCCGCAGCCGGTGCCGCCTGCCGCGACGCGCTCACCTTTGCGCAGGCGGAGCACACGCCATGAGCGACGTCCTGCTGTCGGCCCAAGACCTCAGCGTCCGCTTCGGCGGCGTCCTCGCCGTGAACAAGGTCAGCTTCGACGTGAAGCGCGGCGAGGTGTTCACGCTGATCGGGCCGAACGGCGCGGGCAAGACGACGGTGTTCAACCTGATCTCGCGCCTGTACACGCCGAGCACCGGCGCGCTGAGCTTCGAGGGCCGGCCGCTCGCCGCGGTGGCGCCGCACGACATCGCGCGGCTCGGCATCGCGCGCACGTTCCAGAACATCGAGCTGTTCGAGCACGCGAGCGTGCTGCAGAACCTCTTGATCGGCCGCCACACGCATCGGCAGACGATGCTGTGGCAGGAGCTGCTGTTCACGCGCCGCGCGCGCGCTGCCGAGATCGCGGCGCGCGAGAAGGTCGAGCGGGTGATCGACCTGCTCGACCTGCAGCACCACCGCGATGCGCTCGTCGCCGGGCTGCCGTACGGCGTGCGCAAGGTCGTCGAGCTGGCGCGGGCGCTGTGCACCGAGCCGAAGCTGCTGCTGCTCGACGAGCCGTCGTCGGGGCTGAACGTCGAGGAGACCGACGACATGGCGTTCTGGATCGGCGACATCCGTGCCGAGCTCGGGGTCACGGTGCTGATGGTCGAGCACGACATGGCGCTGGTCTCGAAGGTCTCCGATCGTGTGCTCGCGATGAACCAGGGCGAGGTGCTCGCGCTCGGCACGCCGGCCGAGGTGCAGCGGCACCCGGGTGTGATCGAGGCGTATCTCGGTTCGGCCGACGACGTGGCGAGCCTGCGCCGGGCGGTGACGGCATGAGCGACGCGGCCCCCATCCTGCAGCTGCTCAACGTCGAGAGCGCCTACGGCCCGATCCGCGCGATCCGCGGCGTCAGCCTCGCGGTGGCGCGCGGGCAGATCGTCACCGTGCTCGGCTCGAACGGTGCCGGCAAGTCGACGATCCTGAAGACGATTTCGGGGATCATCGACCCGCGCAAGGGCAGCATCGCGTTCAACGGCGAGGACATCACCGCGCGCGACCCGGCGCTGATCGTTCGCCGCGGCCTGAGCCACGTGCCCGAAGGGCGCGAGGTGTTCCCGCTGCTGTCGATCCACTCCAATCTGATGATGGGCGCGTACACGCGGCGCGATCGCGACGGCGTGGCGCGCGACCTCGAGGCGGTCTACGGCTACTTTCCGATCCTGCGCGAGCGCGCCGCGCAGGACGCCGGGCTGCTCTCGGGCGGGCAGCAGCAGATGCTCGCGATCTCGCGCGCGCTGATGGCCGCGCCCGAGCTGATCCTGCTCGACGAGCCGAGCTTGGGCCTGTCGCCGCTTCTGACGCGCGAGATCTTCGAGATCGTGGTGCGCATCAACCGCGAGCGCGGCACGACGATCCTGCTGGTCGAGCAGAACGCGAACATGGCGCTGAACGTCGCCGACTTCGGCTACGTGCTCGAGAACGGCCGGATCGTGATGGAAGACAGCTGCGACAAGCTGCGCGAGAAGGACGACATCAAAGAGTTCTACCTCGGCATGAAGGAAGCGGGCGTGCGCGGCGAGCGGCGCTGGAAGAAAAAGAAGAACTGGAGATGAGCAAGCTCTGGGATCTCGCTCACCTGCAACCGCGCGACGACATCGTCGTCGCCGGCGAGACGCTGCCCGCGATGTTCTGGAACGCCGCGCGCCTGCGTGCCGGCAACGTCTTCATGCGCCAGAAGCAGCTCGGCCTGTGGCGCGCGTGGACGTGGCACGACACCGCGCAGGCGGTGCGCGAGATCGGCGACGGCCTGCTCGCGCTCGGCTTCAACGCCGGCGACTGCGCCTCGATCGCCTCGAACACCGTGATCGACTGGGTGCTCGCTGACCTCGCGGTGCTCAGCGCCGGCGGCGTCTCGAACGGCATCTACCCGACCGACGCACCGGCGCAGGTGCACTACCTGTGCGAGGACTCGCGCACCGTGATCCTGTTCGTCGAGGACGAAGAGCAGCTCGACAAGGCGCTCGAGGTGCGCGCGCGGCTGCCGCTGCTGCGCAAGATCGTCGTGTTCGACACCGAGGGCCTGCGCGACTTCGACGACGCCGGCGTGATCAGCCTCGCCGCGCTGCGCGAACTCGGCCGCGCGCACGCCAAGACGCACGCCGGCGAACTCGACGCGCGCGTCGCCGCGTGCCGGCCCGGCGATCTCGCGATCCTCGTCTACACCTCGGGCACGACCGGCAAGCCGAAGGGCGCGATGCACTCGCATCGCGGCCTGGTCTACACGGTGCGCGGCTACAACCGCATCGTCGCGCAGGACGAGTCGGACGAGCGCATGTGCTTTCTGCCGCTGTGCCACATCGCCGAGCGCGTCGGCGGCGAATACTTCGCGATGTACACCGGCTCGAAGCTCAACTTCGTCGAGAACCCCGAGACCGTGCCCGAGAACGTGCGCGAGATCGCGCCGACCGTGTTCACCGCGGTGCCGCGCGTGTGGGAGAAGTTCTACTCGGGTGTCGCGATCGCGCTGCGCGAGTCGGGCAAGCTGCAGCAGCTCGCCTACGCGTGGAGCATCGGCGTGGGCATGCGCATCGCCAAGCGCGTGCTCGCCGGCGAGGCGGTCGGCGCGCTGCTGAAGCTGCAGTTCGGCCTGGCGCGATTGCTCGCGCTGAACAACGTGCGCAAGCTGATCGGCATCCACCGCGCGCGCTTTCTCGTGACCGGCGCGGCGCCGATCTCGCCCGATCTCGTGAAGTGGTACCTCGCGCTCGGCGTGCCGATGGTCGAGGTCTGGGGCATGACCGAGACCTGCGGCGCCGCCACGTACACGCCGGCGACGCGGATCAAGCCCGGCTCGATCGGCCCGGCCTGCCCATACAACGAAGTCAAGCTCGACGCCCTCACCGGCGAGCTGATGGTGCGCGGCACGAACCTGTTCATGGGCTACCTGAACCAGCCCGAGAAGACCGCCGAGACCGTTCAAGCCGACGGCTGGCTTCGCACCGGCGATGTCGGCCTCGTCGACGCCGACGGCTACTTCCGCATCACCGACCGGATGAAGGACCTCATCATCACCGCCGGCGGCAAGAACATCACGCCGAGCGAGCTCGAGAACGACCTGAAGTTCTCGCCTTACATCACCGACGCGGTGGTGGTGGGCGACAAGCGGCCGTACCTGACGGTGATCGTGATGATCGATCAGGAGAACGTCGAGAAGTTCGCGCAGGACGCCGACGTGCCGTTCAGCAACTACGCGAGCCTGACGCGCAGCGGCGCGGTGCAGCGGCTGATCCAGGGCGAGATCGACCGTGTCAACGAGAAGTTCGCGCGCGTCGAGCAGATCAAGAAGTTCTGGCTGCTCGACACGCAGCTCAGCGCCGAGGACGACGAGCTGACGCCGACAATGAAGCTCAAGCGCAAACTGGTCGAGAAGAAGTACGCGGCCCGCATCGAGGCGATGTACGGCTGACGAGGTTTCACAACACCCAAGGAGATAGACGATGAAGACCGCATTTGTTCTCGCCGCCGCGCTGGCGTGCGGCTCGCTGTTCGCCCAATCGAAGGCGCCGCCGCAGGGCGTCAGCAAGGACGAGATCGTCGTCGGCTCGATCCAGGATCTGTCGGGCCCGATCGCCGGCTTCGGCAAGCAGGTGCGCAACGGCATGCTGCTGCGCGTGGACGAGATCAACGAGCAGGGCGGCATCAACGGCCGCAAGCTGAAGATCATCGTCGAAGATTCGGCCTACGATCCGAAGAAGGCGGTGCTGGCGGCGCAGAAGCTCGTCAACCAGGACAAGATTTTCATCATGATCGGCCACATCGGCACGGCGCAGAACAATGCCGCGATGCCGGTGCAGTTCGAGAAGAACGTGATCAACTTCTTCCCGGTCACCGCGGCGCGCGAGATGTACGAACCGTTCAACCGGCTCAAGTATGCGTTCGCGTCGACCTACTTCGAGCAGATGCGCAGCGCGGTGCCGAAGCTCGTGAAGGAGAAGGGCGCCAAGAAGGTCTGCACGATGTACCAGGACGACGAGTTCGGCCTCGAGGTCGTGCGCGGTGCCGAGGCCGGCTTGAAGGGCATGGGCATGGAGTTCGCCGAGAAGACGAGCTACAAGCGCGGCGCGACCGACTTCTCGTCGCAGGTGGCGCGCATGAAATCGGCCGGCTGCGACTTCGTCGTGCTCGGCACCATCATCCGCGAGACGATCGGCGCGATCGCCGAGAGCCGCAAGACCGGCTTTTCGCCGACCTTCCTCGGCTCGAGCGCCGCCTACACCGACCTGATCCACAAGCTCGGCGGCAAGGCGATGGACGGCCTGTACGCGACGATGACGGTGGCCAACCCGTACCTCGACGACGCGTCGAAGCAGATCAGCTTCTGGGCCGCGAAATACAAGACCAAGTTCAACGAGGACCCGACCGTGTTCTCGGTCTACGGCTACAACGCGATCGACGCGTTCGCGGTCGCCGCGGCAAAGGCCGGCCCGGGCCTGAGCACCGACACGTTCATCAAGGCGATGGACACGCTGAGCTTCCCGGCCGACATGTTCGGCAGCGCGCCGTCGAGCTTCTCGCCGACCAAGCACCTCGGCAGCGATGTCTCGCGCCTGTCGCAGCTGCAGGATTCGCGCTGGAAGGTGATCACGGACTACTTCAAACCGCAATGAAGACGATCGCCGCGATCGTTCTGGTGGGGCTGGCCGGCGTGGCGACGGCCGGTGAGCCGCCGATCCAGGTCACGCGCGTGACCGAGCCCGGCCGCGAGGTGCTGATCCGCGGCTTCGCCGAGTTCAACGGCAACTGCACGCTGCGGCATGTGCAGACGATCACCGTCGTGACGCCGCCGGCGAACGGCCGCATCGAGACACGGCCGGGTGAGGTGACGATCGGGCCGAACTGGGTCGGCAGCGGTGCCTGCGAAGGCACGAAGCTGCAAGGCGTGCGCGTGTTTTACGTGCCGAACGCTGGCTTCGCGGGCAGCGACAAGGCGATGCTCGAGATCGGCTATCAGGCGAATCGCAGGGTGCGGGCCGAGGTCGATGTGACGGTGCGCGCCAGGTAGCGGCTGCGTTTCCCTCGACGCCCTCAGTCGAACGACGCCTCCAGTTCCTCGACCAGGCGCCCCACATAGGCCACCGCGTCGTGGATCGGTTGGGGCGAGTTCATGTCGATGCCTGCCAACTGCATCAGTTCCAGCGGTTCGCGCGTGCCGCCGGCCTTGAGCACCTCCAGCCAGCGCCGGACGGCAGGTTGGCCTTCTTCTTGCACCAGCAGCGACATCGCCGTCGATGCCACGAGGCCGACCGAGTAGGTGTAGGGGTACAGGCCCATGTAGTAGTGGGGCTGGCGCATCCAGGTCATGCGAGCACCTTCGTCGATCTCCACCGTGTCGCCCCAGAACGTCGCCAGGATCTGGCCCTTGCGTTCGTTCAGCACGGCCGCGGTGATCGAGCCGCCGGCTTCCGCCAGTGCGTACACCTGGCGCTGCAACTCGGCTTCCAGCAGATGGGTGACGAAGTTGTGGTGGTACGTGCCCAGCACCTGCATGATGACCGAGCGCCGCAGCCGGGTCTCCTGGCTCTTGCCCAGAATGTGCTGCGCCAGAAGCATCTCGTTCATGATCGACGGCGCTTCGACGAAGGGCATGGCCGGGCGCATGTTGAAGAAGCGCTGGTGCTGCATCGCCAGGCCGAAGTGTCCGGCGTGGCCCAGCTCGTGCGCCAGCGTGAAGACATTGCGCATCGTGTTCGACCAGGTGATCAGGATGTACGGATGCGCGCCGTGGGGCGACGCGCAGAACGCGCCCGAGGACTTGCCGATGTTGTCGGCTCGGTCGACCCAGCGCTGCTCCATCGCCTGGCGCGCAAAGGCGTCGTATTCCGGCCCCATCACCGTCAGCGACTCCAAGATCAGCCTGCAGCCGTCCTCGTAGGACATTTGCGGGTTGAATTCCGGGTCGAGCGGCGCCTTGATGTCGCAGTACAGCAGCTTGTCCAGGCCCAGCACCCTGCGGCGCAGCCGGGCGTAGCGCTGCATGTGCGGCGCCAGCTCGGCCTGGATGATGTCGAGGATGTTGCTGTAGACCTGGCGCGGAATCTTGTGCGGCTGCAGCAGGAAGTCTTCGGTGCTGCGGTAGTTGCGCAGCCGCGCCGTCACGACGTTCTTGTTGACCTCGGTCGCGAATGTGGCGGCGTAGGTCTGGTTGTAGGCCCTCAGCCCGGCGCTGAACGAGGCCCATGCGGCGCGGCGCACGCTCGTGTCGTTGTGCGTTTCAAACTGCGACTCGAAGCCATTGACCGAGTTCGCGTAGACCGTGCCCGCCGCGTCGGTGAACGGCGCAAACTGCATGTCGCTCGACTTGGAACGGTTGTAGATCATGGAGGGCGCATTCAGCACCTCGCCGAGCGAGGCCAGCACACGCTCGGTATCGGCGCCCAGCCGGTGGGGGCGCAGCGCCTGCAGATCGTTCAAGTAGACCTTGAACCCGGCCAGCCCCGGCTGCGAAGCCATGAACTGCTCCACGAGGTCGTCGGGAAAAGCCAGGATTTCGGAATCGACAAAGCTGGTGCTGGCGCCGACACGCGCCTGAAGCGCCGATACACGGGCCATCGCTGCCTGGTACTGCGGGTTGGTGCCGTCCTGCGCGTTGCGCAGGTGCGCAAAGGCCCTGACCCGCATCAAGCGGGCCTGCACGGACTCGACTGCACTCAAGCACGCCAGCAGCGCCGCGGCATCAACGCCCAGTTTGCCCTGGTACACGCCGAGCGACTGGCGTGCCTCATCGACGGCGTGGTACTCGGACTCCCAGGCCTCCTCGTGAGCGAACAGATCGTCGAGGTTCCAGGTGGATTCAACAGGAACTTCCGAGCGCGCGAGTCGCGTCTGCATGTGGCTATTGATATGGCTATTGCTCATTCTTCGATCTTGCCTGAACTCGGCGCCGCGACCGAACCGCAGCGTCGGCAGCGGCGCGCATATGCGTTCGCCGCATTTGCTTGGCCGGAATTCTTCGAGGACGGCGGCGCGGGGCGCCGATAGGCTCACGGCCCTTGCATGATCCTTGGAGAAGACGCAAATGGTTCCAGCCTCGACGACGAAGGCGACACGCCGGGTGTTCCGCCAGACAGTCATCGGACTCGCCGTCCTCGGTGCCTTCGGGCTGCAGGCTTCGGGCACGCCGCAGCAGCCCGCGGCGAACGCCGCGGCACCGGCCATCGGCGCCACCGCCGGTCACCGGCCCAATCTGTTGTTCATCATGGCCGACGATCTCGGCTACTCCGACATCGGTGCGTTCGGCGGCGAGATCGACACGCCGAACCTCGACGCGCTCGCGGCGAGCGGGCGGCTGCTGACGAACCACCACACCGGCACCGTCTGCGCGATCACGCGCTCGATGCTGATCTCGGGCACCGACCACCATCTGGTCGGCGAAGGCACGATGGGCGCGCCGAGCGACGAGCGCAAGGGGCTGCCCGGCTACGAGGG
>DATMIN010000010.1:0-4207 GCA_035554275.1 Burkholderiaceae bacterium | reverse complement strand
TTCTACGACCCGGTCAAGGGCATGTTCCTGCCCGATCGCTACATCAAGGGCGAGTGCCCGCGCTGCGGCACGAAAGACCAGTACGGCGACAACTGCGAGAACTGCGGCGCCGTCTACGCGCCCACCGACCTGAAGAACCCGACCTCGGTGCTGAGCGGCGCGGCGCCGGTGCTCAGGAGCAGCGAGCACTACTTCTTCCAGCTCTCGTCGCAGCGCTGCATCGACTTCCTGCAGGAGTGGACGCGCACGCCCGGCCGCCTGCAGCCCGAGGTGCTGAACAAGATCAAGGAGTGGTTCGCGACCGACGAGCTGGGGCACGTCGGCCTGAACGACTGGGACATCAGCCGCGACGCGCCGTACTTCGGCATCGAGATCCCCGACGCGCCGGGCAAGTATTTCTACGTCTGGCTGGATGCGCCGGTCGGCTACCTCGCGTCGCTGAAGAACCACTTCTCGAAGATCGGTGCTCGAGCCGGAGGCGAGCCCGTTTCGTTCGACGCCTTCATGGCGGATCCGGAGGTCGAGCAGATCCACTTCATCGGCAAGGACATCGTCACCTTCCACACGCTGTTCTGGCCGGCGATGCTGCACTTCAGCGGGCGCAAGACGCCGGCGCACATCTACGTGCACGGCTTCCTGCAGCTCTCGGGCGAGAAGATGAGCAAGAGCCGCGGCACCGGCATCTCGCCGCTGAGGTACCTCGAGCTCGGTCTGAACCCCGAGTGGCTGCGCTACTACATCGGCGCGAAGCTGAACGGCCGCGTCGAAGACCTCGACTTCAACCCCGACGACTTCATCGCCCGCGTCAACGCCGATCTGGTCGGCAAGTACATCAACATCGCGAGCCGCGCCGCGGGCTTTCTCAGCAAGCGCTTCGGCGGCCGGCTGCGCGCCGAGCTCGGGGCCGACGGCCGCGCGCTGCTCGGCGCGCTGCGCGCACGCCGCGACGGCATCGCCGCGCTCTACGACGAGCGCGAGTTCGCGAAGGCGCTGCGCGAGGTGATGCTGCTGGCCGACCGCGTCAACGAGTTCGTCGACCAGAACAAGCCGTGGGAACTCGCCAAGCAGCCGGGCGAGGACGCGCGGCTGCACGACGTGTGCACCGTCTGCATCGAGGCGTTCCGCGTGCTCACCGTCTACCTGAAGCCGGTGCTGCCGGTGCTGGCCGCGCAGGTCGAGGCGTTCCTGAGGATCGAGCCGCTGCGCTTCGCCGACGCGGCCAACGCGCTCGGCGCGCACACGATCGGCGAGTACCGGCACCTGATGCAGCGCGTCGACGCGACGCAGCTCGATGCGCTGCTCGAGCCGGCGGTCGCCGAGGCGCCGGCGCCGGGCGGCGAGGCGCTCGCGGCCGAGATCACGGCCGCCGAGTTCGCCAAGGTCGATCTGCGCATCGCACGCATCGAGGCCTGCGAGGCCGTCGCGGGCTCGACCAAGCTGCTGCGGCTGACGCTCGATGTCGGCGAGGGACCCGACCCGCAGGGGCGTCCGCGCCTGCGCAACGTGCTGAGCGGCATCGCCTCGGCCTACGCGCCGGCCGATCTGGTCGGCCGCTTCACCGTGGTGGTCGCAAACCTCGCGCCGCGCAAGATGAAGTTCGGCATCAGCGAGGGCATGGTGCTGGCGGCCTCGCACGCCGACGCCGACACACCCAAGAGCGCCGCGCCCGGCATCTTCCTGCTCGAGCCGTGGCCGGGCGCGACGCCGGGCCTGCGGGTGCGCTGAAGCCGCGCGCCACGAGGGCCCGCACCGTGCCCTTGCCGTTCACGCCGCACCCGTTCCGCCCGCGCCTGCTCGACGCGCTGCGCGACTACGACCGCCGCCGCTTCGGTGCCGACGTCGGCGCCGGCATCACGGTGGGCATCGTCGCGCTGCCGCTGGCGATGGCGTTCGCGATCGCCTCGGGCCTGAAGCCCGAGCAGGGCATCTTCACCGCGATCATCGCGGGCTTCCTGATCTCGCTGCTCGGCGGCTCGAGCGTGCAGATCGGCGGGCCGGCCGGCGCGTTCATCGTGATCGTCTACGGCATCGTGCAGCGCTACGGCGTGCCGAACCTGCTGATCGCCACCGTGTTCTCGGGCGTGCTGCTGTTCGCGCTCGGCTGGCTCAAGCTCGGCGCGCTGGTGCGCTACATGCCGGTGTCGATCGTGGTCGGCTTCACCAACGGCATCGCGCTGCTGATCGCGCTGTCGCAGGTGAAGGACCTGCTCGGCCTGCGCATCGACAAGGTCCCGGCCGACTTCTTCGCGCAGCTGCGGGCGCTCGCGACGCACCTCGACGGCGTCAACCCGTATGCGGTGGGCATCGGCGTGGCGTGCGTCGCGGGCCTGTTCTTCTGGCCGTACCTGTTCGCGCCCGGCAAGCTGCTGCCCGGCGCGGCGCTCGAGGCGCGCGCGGTGAAGCTGGCGGCGCGCACGCCGGGGCCGATCGTCGCGCTGGTGACGCTGTCGGCGCTGGTCGCGCTGCTCGACCTGCCGGTCGAGACGATCGGCTCGCGCTTCGGCGGCATCCCGCGCGCGCTGCCGGCGTTCGCGTGGCCCGACCTGAGCTGGGAGAGCGCGCAGCACCTGGTGATCCCGACGCTCACGATCGCGCTGCTCGGCGCGATCGAATCGCTGTTGTGCGCGCGCGTGGCCGACAACCTGACGAACCTGAAGCGCCACGACCCGAACCAGGAGCTGATGGCGCAGGGCATCGCCAACGTCGTCGCGCCGTTCTTCGGCGGCATCCCGGCCACCGGCACGATCGCGCGCACCGTGACGAACGTGCGCGCCGGCGCGACCAGCCCGATCGCCGGCATCGTGCACGCGCTCGCGCTGCTCGCGATCGTGCTCGTCGCTGCGCCGCTGGCGGCCGCGGTGCCGCTCGCCGCGCTCGCCGGCATCCTGCTGTTCGTGGCGTGGAACATGGGCGAGTGGCACGAGTTCGGCCCGACGCGGATGCGCCAGTTCAGCCCCGAGCACCGGCTCAAACTCGTCGGCACGTTCGCGCTGACGGTGATCTTCGACCTGACGGTGGCGGTCGAGGTTGGGCTGGTCGTCGCGTGCGTCGCGTTCATCTACCGGATGAGCACGCTGTTTCGCATCGAGACGGTCGACGGCGCGACGCTTGATGCCGCCACGCGCGTGGTGCGGCTGTACGGCTCGCTGTTCTTCGGCGCGGTCGGCAAGGTCGAGGCGCTCGACGATTCGCTCGGCCCGGCGACGCGCACGCTCGTGCTCGAGATGCACCAGCTCGTCTCGATCGACCAGACCGGCCTGGATTCGCTGCTGCAACTGCACCGCGCGCTGCAGCGCCGCGGCGTGCGGCTGGTGCTGTGCGCGCTGAACGAGCAGCCGCTGCGGCTGCTGCGCCAGTCGGGCTTCGACGCGGTGCTCGGCGACGCGAACCTGCACGCCGATCTCGCCGCCGCGCTCGCGCCGCGGCCGGCTTGACACGCCGCGACGCGGCCACAGAAACGCTTCGCCATGACCGAGCCTGCCGCCGTCGTCGACATCGTCCGCGAGTTCCCCGACACGCACTGGGCCGATGGCCCGACGCGCGCCGTCGAGCCGGTGCTCGAGGGCGGCGCGGTGCTCGCCTTCCCGCACCTGGCGTTCGCGTTTGCCGATGCGGAGCGGCGTTTCCTCGACCCGCGCTGGGCCGATGGCAAGGCGAAGAACATCTCGGTGCGTTGGCCGAGTGGCGAGATGCGCGGTGCCGCCGGCGACGCGGCCGATCTGATCGCGCTGCGCGCGCTGATCGTGCGCTACACCGAGTGCAGCGAGGCGCTCGCGCTGCGCCTGTTCCCGCACTACCGCGGCCAGCTCAGGCGCGGCAACACCTCGTTCCGCCCGGTCGACGTGGCCGGCCGCGCCACCAGCTGGCGCCAGGACGACACGCGGCTGCACATCGATGCGTTCCCGTCGAACCCGATGCACGGCACGCGGCTGCTGCGCGTGTTCTGCAACGTCAACCCGAACGGTCGACCGCGCGAGTGGCGCGTCGGCGAGCCGTTCGAGGCGCACGCGCGGCGCTACCTCGGGCAGATCGCGAGGCCGTGGCCGGGCTCGGCGTGGCTGCTCGAGAAGACCGGCATCACGAAGCGCCGCCGCACCGAGTACGACCACGTGATGCTGCAGTTGCACGACCGCGCGAAGGCCGACGCCGAGTTCCAGCGCAACGGCCCGCAGGCGCGCGTCGACTTCGCGCCGGGCACGACCTGGGT
>DATMIN010000009.1:0-13078 GCA_035554275.1 Burkholderiaceae bacterium | reverse complement strand
AACACCAGCGCCATCGGCGGCCAGGGGACCAGCAGCGTGCAGATGAGCGCCAGCGCCCATGCCGGCCAGCGCCCGCGGCGCCAGAGCGCGCCGGCGAGCAGCAACACGACTGCGAACCCACCGAAGCCCAGCGCCCAGGCGAGCTGGCGCGCCAGGCCGCGGTCGATCAGCAGCGTCTCGGTCGCGATGCGCCACGCGAACGGCCACGCCGGCTGGCCGGCGACGGTGTCGACGAGGCCCAGTGCGTGCAGTGCCCGCAGCAGGCCGGTCTGCACCGCCTGCGCGAGACTCAGCAGCGCGTTGACGAGCGCGGTGTCGTTCAGCGCGGGCTCACCAGGTCGCGTCCAGGCCCAACAGCCGCAATGCCTCGTGGCGCAGCTCGCCGAGTTGCGGGTTGCCGCGCTGGCGCGGGTAGGGCAGCGGGTTCTTCAACTCGGCGAGGATGCGCGCGGGGCGCTCGCTGAGCACGATCACGCGCTGCGCCATGAACAGCGCCTCTTCGACGTCGTGCGTGACCAGCAGCGCCGAGAAGCGGGCGCGCTGCCACAGCGCGACCAGCTCGCTCTGCATCGTCAGGCGCGTCAGCGAATCGAGCTTGCCGAGCGGCTCGTCCATCACCAGCAGGGCCGGGTCGTTGACGAGCGCGCGCGCGAGTGCGACGCGTTGCGCCATGCCGCCCGAGAGCTGGTGCGGCAGCAGCTTTGCGTAGGTGGTGAGGCCGACGCGAGCCAGCGCTTCGTCGACACGTCCGCGCTGCGTCTTCAGCACGCCGCGCGCCTGCAGGCCCAGCGCCACGTTGTCCCAGACGCTGCGCCACGGGTACAGCGTCGGGTCCTGGAACACGACGATGCGCGACGGGTCGGGCCGTGTGATCGCGACGCCATCGTGCGTGAGCCGGCCGGCGCTGGCGGGCTCCAACCCGGCGACCAGCCGCAGCAGCGTCGACTTGCCGCAGCCGCTCGGCCCCAGCAGCGCGACGAACTCGCCCGGCTGCACGTCGAGGTCGATCGCGTCCAACACCGGCAGCGGCCCGTCGGCGAGGTCGAAGTGGTGGCTGACGCGCTGGATGCCGATGTGGGCGCCGGCGCGGGTATCGGCGACCGCACGCGCTTCGGGCGCGTCGAGCACGGCGCTCACCATTTCAGCGTCCCCTTCTGCCACGACAGCACCCGGTCGCGCAACACGAACAGCAGCGTGATCAGGCTGGAGCACACGACCGCCATCACGATCAGCGCCGCGTACATGTTGCCGTACGCGGCCCAGCCTTGCGCCCACGTGAGGTACCAGCCCAGGCCCGACTTGACGCCCATCATCTCGGCTGTGACGAGGATGGAGAACGCCGCCCCCAGCCCCATGAACAAGCCGACGAAGACCTGAGGCAACGCCGCGGGGATGGCGACCCGCAGCACCAGGAAGGCGTTCGACGCGCCGAGCGTGCGGGCCACGTCGTAGTAGTTGCGGCTCACGCCGGCCACGCCCGACCAGGTCAGCACCGCGACCGGGAAGCCGGTGGCCAGCGCGATCAGGAACACGGCGGCTGCGTGGCTGGACGGGAACACGAAGAACGCCAGCGGCAGCAGCGCGGATGCCGGCACCGGCCCGATGAAGCGGATCAGCGGATGGACCCAGTAGCCCACCGCGCGCGACCAACCGATCGACACGCCGACCAGGAAGCCGGTCGCCGCACCCCAGGCCACGCCGGTGGTCAGCAGCTTCAGCGAGTTCCAGGCGCTGTCGCCGAGCCGGCGCCAGTCGTCGACCGCGACCTCGACCAGCGCAGTCGGCGGTGCGAAGAAGGGCGTGGGCAGCCAGGCGAGTTTGGCGGTAAGCAGTTCCCACGCGCCGATGCCGATGGCCAGCGCGATCAGCCACGGGCCGGCCGCGCGCACGCGAGCCGGTGCCGCCGCCGGCGTGGGCAGCGCGAGCGCGAACAGCAGTACGGCCGCCGCGAGCGCCGCAATGCCGAACTCTCGCGTGTAGAGCCACTCGCTGAAGCCTGCGGCCCGGTTCGGCAACTGCAAGGTGAGCGCGCCGACGCCGGCCCAGGCCAGCGCGGCGATGCCGCCGGTCCACCACAATCGCGTGCGCGAGACGGCGTGTGCAGCGGGTCGCGATGCGGGTTCGAGGACAGCACTCATCAAAGCCTCAACCCAGCACGTCGGCGTACACGTGCTGCGCCAGCTTGGCCGGGTCGGTGCTGCGCTTGAGCACGCCGGCGGCGCGGAAGTCGCGCGCATAGAACTCGATCTCGGCGAGCAGGTTAGCGCCCGCCGGGTGATGGCGGTGCGTCAGCGTGCCCAGCAGCGCGCGCAGGTCGTCGGCCGGCACCTTGGGCGAATACTTCGAGAAGATCTGCGCCGACTCGTTCGGGTGGTCGGCCACGTAGTCCGAGGCCTGCACGATGGCGCGCGCGAGCCCGGCCGCGACCGGGCGCTCCTTGCGCACCAGCTCGCCGCGCGCGCCGACGATGCAGCAGACCTTGTCCTTGTATTCGCCGGACAGGTTGGTCGCGATCTCGGTGTAGAAGCCTGGCGTGCGTTTCTCGATCAGGTAGAGCGTCGGGTCGCCGTCGGCAATGGCCTGGATCTCGCCCTTCTCGGCCGCGATGCCCAGCAGGTCGCCGGGGTACTGGCGCCATTGCACGTCCTTGTCGGCATCGATGCCCGCCTTGGTCAGCATGATCGCGAAGAAGTTCTTGCCCGGCCCGCCGAGGTCGGCCACGCCGATGGTCTTGCCCTTCAGGCTCTGCAGCGTCGTGACGCCGGCGTTCTTCGCGCCCACCAGCCGCACGCAGCCGCCGTGCGAACTGGAGATCAGCTTCACGTCGAAGCCCGACTCCAGCGGCTTGAGCCAGCGGTGGATCATGCCCACGGCGGCGTCCGCCTTGCCGGTGGCGAGCGACTCGAGCAGCTGGTCGGTCGAGCCGGTGTAGTTGATCAGTTCGACCTGCACACCGTTGCGCTCGAAGTAGCCCAGCTCTTGCGCGACCACGACCGGCGACAGGCAGAACGCGTTCGCGTTCCAGGCGAAGGTGAGCTTGCGCGGCTGGGCCAGCGCGCCGGTGGTGGCGATGGCCACGGGTGCGACGAAGGCGGCGCCGGCCGCGGCACGCAGCACGCTGCGGCGCGAGAGTCCGCGGGTCGAGACGGCGCAGGGAGTCGTGAAGATCATGGGGTTGTTCCGGTGTGTGGGCTGGCGTCAGGCCGCCTTGGGCTGCGGCTCGGCCAGGCGCTGCGCGACCAGCGCGCGCGTGCGGGGGATCAGCTCGCGGCCGAAGTCGATCGCGTCCTCCAGCGGGTCGAAGCCGCGGATCAGGAAGGTCGTGACGCCGAGGTCGTGGTAGTCGAGCAGCGCATCGGCCACCTGCTCGGGCGTGCCGACCAGCGCGGTGCTGTTGGAGCGTGCGCCGGTTTCTTGCGCGATCGCCGTCCACAGCCGCTTGTCGACGCGCGTGCCTTTCTCGGCCGCGGCGAGCAGGCGCCGCGCGCCCTCGCTTTGCTGCGGGCCGCCGCGCGCGTAGCCGGCTTGCACGCGCAGGCGACGCGTCTCCTGCAGGATGCGTTCGGCGCGGTCCCAGGCCTGGCCTTCGGTCGGTGCGAGGATGGGGCGGAACGAGACCGAGAAGCGCACCTGGCGGCCGTGCGTCGCGGCCTCGGCACGCACGCGCGCGGTCAGCTCCTTGACCTGGTCGAGCGACTCGCCCCACAGCGCGTAGACATCGGCGTGCTTGCCGGCGACCGGGATCGCGGCCTCGGACGCACCGCCGAAGTAGACCGGCACATGCGGCTTCTCTTGCAACTTCTGCAGCGGCTTGACCTCGGAGAAGCCGGCTTCAAAGCGGTAGTGCTTGCCTGCGTGGTCGAAGGGCTGGTCGCTGGTCCAGAGCCGGCGCAGGATGCCCAGATACTCATCGGTGCGCTCGTAGCGCTGGTCATGGTCCAGGTAGTCGCCGTCGCGGCGTTGCTCCGCGTCCGACCCGCCCGAGATGAAGTGCACGCCCAGGCGCCCGCCGCTGAACTGATCCAGCGTCGCGATCTGGCGCGCCGCCAGCGTCGGCGCCGTGAAGCCGGGGCGGTGCGCGAGCATGTAGTGCACGCGCTCGGTGTGCGCGGCCGCGTAGGCGATCGTCAGCGTCGCGCTCGGGCCGGTCGAGTGGTGCGGCACCAGCACGCGGTCGAAGCCGGCCTGCTCGTGCGCCTGGGCGAACGCGCGGACGTAGTCGGGGTCGATGGCCGGGCCCTGGGGTGCATGCGTCTCCGAGACCTTCTGGGTCTGGATCATGCCGATGAATTCGATGCTCATGCCGTGTGCTCCATCTGAAAGAAGTGCCGAAGTTACGGCGCGCGCGGTGCCTCGACAAATAATGAAATCGAGTTTGCATTCGCGATTTGCGTCATTCACGCGCCACGCATGCGGCGCTACGCTGGCGCCCGTTCAAGGAATCCGGATGAGCCCTCTTTCATTGGCCGGCGAAGTTCATCGCCTGCCCGTTACCCACCTCGCCACGCGACCCGATTCACTCGAGGCGGTGTTGCGCGAACTCACGCAGCGCTTCGCGCAAGGCGCGGCGGCGCACGACCGTGACGCGAGCTTTCCGTTCGACAACTTCGCGCAGCTGCAGCGGCACGGGCTGATCGCCGCGGTGGTGCCGCATGGCGCGGGTGGCGGCGGCGCGTCGCTCGCGACCGCACGCCGCATCATCGCGGCCGTGGCGCGCGGCGAGCCCTCGACCGCGCTGGTGCTGACGATGACCTACCTGACGCACCGCGCGATCGCGCGGGCCGACTCGCGCTGGAGCCCGCACTTGCGCGACACGTTGTTCCGGTCGGCGGTGGCGGACGGCGCGCTCGCGAACGCGTTGCGCGTCGAGCCGGCCCTGGGCTCGCCGGCGCGCGGCGGCCTGCCCGAGACCGTGGCGCGCCGCGTGGGCGACGGTTGGCGCTTGTCGGGCCACAAGCTCTACAGCACCGGCATCCCCGCGCTGCGCTGGCTCGCCGTGTGGGCGCGCACCGATGAGCCCGAGCCGCGCGTCGGTGTGTTCCTGGTCCCGCGCGAAGCGCACGGCATCCGCGTGATCGAGAGCTGGGATCACCTCGGTCTGCGTGCCAGCGGCAGCCACGACGTGGTGTTCGACCAGGTCGAGCTGCCTCTGGCCCACGCGGTCGATCTGCGCCCGAGCGTCGAATGGGCGGCCGGCCCCGACGCCGACCAGCACGCCTGGGTGATCGCGCTGCTGGGCGCGCTCTACGACGGCATCGCGCGTGCCGCGCACGCCTGGCTGCTGCGCTTCCTGAGCGAGCGCGCGCCAGGCAGCCTGGGCGCGCCGCTGGCCACGCTGCCGCGCGTGCAGCAGACGGTCGGCGAGATCGAGGCGCTGCTGTGGGCCAACGACGCGCTGCTGAGCGGCCTGGTGCAAGCCACCGATGCCGGCACGCCGCCATCGGCCACCGAGAGCGGCCTCGTCAAGTACAACGTGACCGGCAACGCGATCCGCGTCGTCGACCTCGCATTGCAGCTCAGCGGCAACCACGGCCTGTCACGCCGCAACCCGCTGGAGCGCCACCACCGCGACGTGCTGTGCAGCCGCATCCACACGCCGCAGAACGACAGCATCCTCGTCGGTGCGGGCAAGCTCGCGTTGGAGCGCGCGGCCTGAAGCCGCGCGGCAGGCCCGACGCGATCCGCGCTGGCGCTGAATCTCGCAGGCCCGACCGCGGTATGCGTTTTCCCACTATCGAAAACCGTTCTTCTTCGTTCACAGCGCGGCGCGGCGTCCGTACCGTCGCGTCTCTTGGCTTGGGCCTGTAGAACTCGAATGAAGATCGTCGGCATCCAGGGCAGCCCGTCTGCCAGTTCCCGCTCCGGCAGCCTGCTCGCGCTGGCGCAAGCGCGGCTGCAGGGCGTGGCCAGCAGCGCTCATCTGATCGCAGTGCGCGAGCTGCCCGCGCAGGCCGTGCTGCATGCGCAGTTCGAGCACCCGCTGATCCGCCAGGCGCTGGCCGAGGTGGCGCAGGCGCAGGTGGTGCTGATCGCCACGCCGATCTACAAGGCGGCCTACAGCGGCGTGTTGAAGGCGTTCCTCGATCTGCTGCCGCAGGACGCGCTGCGCGGCAAGGCGGTGCTGCCGCTGGCCACCGGCGGCAGCATCGCGCACCTGCTGGCGCTCGACTACGCGCTCAAGCCGGTGCTGTCGGCGCTCGGCGCGCGCGACATCCTCGACCCGGTGTTCGCCACCGACGCGCAGATCCCGAGGCACGAGACGCTCGGCTGCGCGCCGCTGCCCGATGTCGTCGCGCGGGTCGAGGCGGCGCTGCAGACCCTGATCGATCGCGCCGAGGAGTTCGAGCGCGGCGAAGAGGCGGCCCGCGAGCGCGACGAGCTGCTCGCGCGGCTGCAGCCGAAGCCGGCGCCGGGTGCATCGGCCGAGGCCTGGCCGACGCGCGACGTGCGCTGGTCGGTGTGACCCGCGCACCCGACCGCGGCCCTTATTCAATTTTTCCCGGAGAAGAAGTCATGAGCATCACCGCCATCAACGTGCGCAACCAGTTCCGCGGCAAGGTCAAGGAGGTCATCGAGGGACCGGTCGTCTCCGAGGTCGACGTCGAAACGCCCTCGGGGCTGATCGTCACCTCGGTCATCACCACGCGCTCGATCAAGGAGCTCGGCCTCGTCGTCGGCAAGGAAGTGATCGCGCTCGTCAAGGCCACCGAGGTCTCGATCGCGACGCTCTGAGGCGGCGCTCGATTTCCGACTCGCGCAGGAACGACACACGATGGGTTTCAACGGCGACCCCGTCCGGCTGCTGGTGATCCCGGGGCTGAACGACAGCGGCCCCGAGCACTGGCAGAGCTGGCTGCAGGGCCACTTCAGCCGGCGCGCGGTGCGCGTCGAGCAGGACGACTGGGCCAGCACCGAGCTGACGCGCTGGTCGCAGCGCATCGAGATCACGCTGGCGCGCCACCCCGGCTCGCGCTGGGTGGCGGTGGCGCACAGCTTCGGCTGCCTGGCGTTGCTGCGCTACCTGGCGCAGGGCGGCGCGAACGTTCACGCGGCGCTGCTGGTGGCGCCGGCCGACCCGGCGAAGTTCGGCGTGTCGAGGTCGTTGCCGCAGGCGCCGCTGGCGATCCCGTCGGTGCTGCTCGGCAGCGAGACCGACCCGTGGATGACGTTCGGCGCGGCCTGCGCCTGGGCGCGCGTCTGGGGCTCGCAGGTCATCAGCCTCGGCGACGCCGGGCACATCAACACCGAGGCCGGCTTCGGGCCGTTGCCGCAAGCCAAGGCGCTGGTCGAGCAGATGGTGCAGCGCCTCGAGCGCGAGCGCCGCATCGATCGCGCCCACCCGCTCGAACTGTCTTTCGCCGTCTGAGTTCGACATGACATCAGTGGTCTCATTGAAGTCTCCTCGCGCCACGCACGTGTCGGCGGCGCCGCCCTTCGACGCGGACGCCGTCGTCGAGGCGCTGGCCGAGCGCCTGGCCGCGACCGCGATCGAGCGCGATCGCGCGGGCGGCCATGCGGCGCACGAGCGCGAGCTGATCCGGGCGAGCGGCCTGCTCGGCCTGTCGGTGCCGCAGGAATACGGCGGCGAGGGCGCCGACTGGCCCGCCGTGCTGCGCGCGGTGCGCCGGCTCGCGCAGGCCGACGCGGCGCTCGCTCACGTGTTCGGCTTTCACCACCTGCAGCTCGCCGGCGTGCAGCTCTACGGCTCGCCCGACCAGCAGTCGCGCTTCCTGCGCGACAGCGTCGCGCAGCGCTGGTTCTGGGCCAACGCGCTGAACCCGGTCGACCGGCGCCTGCGCGCCACCGCGGTCGACGGCGGCTACCTGCTGCACGGCGAGAAGAGCTTCTGCTCGGGCTCGGTCGGCTCCGATCAGCTGACCGTATCGGCCTGGCACGAGCCGAGCGCGAGCCCGCTGATCGGCGTCGTGCCGACGCGGCGCGACGGCGTGCGCGTGAACCCCGACTGGGATGCCTTCGGCCAGCGCCAGACCGACAGCGGCACCGTGAGCTTCGATCAGGTGCTGCTCGCCGAACACGAAATCTTCCAGCCGCCCGGCAGCGTGCCGACGCCGCGCGCCACGCTGCGTTCGCAGCTGGCCCAGCTGCATCAGGCCAACCTGTTCGCCGGGATCGCGCAGGGCGCGTTCGACGCGGCGGTCGGCTACAGCCGCGACTCGGCGCGGCCGTGGTTCGCATCCGGCGTCGAACGCTCGAGCGACGACCCGTTCATCCAGCACCGCTACGGCGAGTTGCGCTTGCTGTTGCGGCCGGCGCAGGCGCTGGCCGATGCCGCGGCGCTGCAGTTCGACGCGGCGTTCCGGCGCGGCGCGGCGTTGACGGCGCACGAGCGCGGCGAGGTGGCGATCGCGGTGGCCGAGGCCAAGGTGCTCGCGCACCGCGCCGCCATCGAGATCGGCTCGCAGTTGTTCGAGCTCACCGGCGCGCGCTCGACCTCGGCGCGCTTCGGCTTCGACCGCTTCTGGCGCAACGCGCGCGTGCACACGCTGCACGACCCGGTCGACTACAAGCTGCGCGACCTCGGCCGCCACGCGCTCAGCGGCGCCCACCCCGAACCGACGGCCTACTCGTGAACCGAGCGACTGCCCCTGCATCGCCGAGCACCGCGGCGATCCGCATCGAGGGTGCCAGCAAGGCGTTCCGGCTGCCTAACGGCACGTCGTTCGACGCGGTGAAGAACGTTTCGCTGGTCGTGCCGCAAGGCGACATCTTCGGCCTGATCGGCACCAGCGGCGCCGGCAAGTCGACGCTGCTGCGGCTGATCAACCGCCTCGAGCACCCCGACGCCGGCCGCGTGTTCGTCGGCGACCGCGAGATCACCGCGCTCGGCAAGCAGGAGCTGCGGGTCGCTCGGCAACGCATCGGCATGATCTTCCAGCAGTTCAACCTGCTGCAGAACGCGACGGTGTTCGACAACGTCGCGTTCCCGCTGCGCATCCACGGCCAATCGAGCCCCGGCGACACGTTCCGCCGCGTGCGCGAGTGCCTGGATCTCGTCGGCCTGCTCGACAAGATCGACAGCCACCCGGCCCGGCTCTCGGGCGGGCAGAAGCAGCGCGTCGCGATCGCGCGCGCGCTCGCGCCGCGGCCCGACGTGCTGCTGTGCGACGAGCCGACCTCGGCGCTCGATTCGGAGACGACGCGCTCGGTGCTCGACACGCTGCGCGACGTGAACCGGCGCCTCGGCGTCACGGTGCTGATCGTCACCCACGAGCTGGCGGTCGTGCGCGCGCTGTGCCGCACGGTGGCGGTGATGGAGGGCGGCGAGGTGGCCGAGCAGTTCGCGGTCGACGAGAGCGGGCCGGGCCGCGAACGCCGCGTCACGGCGCTCGGCCGCGAACTCGCGCGCATGGCGGTCTACGCCGATGTGCAGAACGACCTGGAGCGGCTCGAAGCCGCCATCGCCTGAATCACCACCCACCGCGCCATGTCACCCAACATCATCGCCATCCTGCCCGAGCTCTGGACCGCGATCGGCCAGACCTTTCTGATGCTCGGTATCGGCCTGTCGGCGGCGGTGCTGCTCGGCGGGCCGCTCGGCGTGCTGCTGTTCCTGCTCGGGCCGGGGCAGTCGCTCGAGCGGCCGGCGCTGTTCGGTGTCGTCAACTGGCTGGTGAACACGGTGCGCTCGTTCCCGTTCATCATCCTGCTGGTCGCGCTGGTGCCGTTCACGCGGCTGATCGCCGGCACCTCGATCGGGCCGGTGGCGGCGGCGGTGCCGCTGTCGCTCGCGGCGATTCCGTACTTCGCGCGCCTGGTCGAACAGAACCTGCGCGATGTGCCGCGCGGCGTGATCGAAGCGGCGCACGCGATGGGCGCGTCCGAGTGGCAGATCGTGCGGCGCGTGCTGCTGGTCGAGGCGCGCTCGGGCCTGGTGCTCGGCCTGACGGTGCTCGCGATCAGCTTCCTGTCGTACTCGGCGGTGGCCGGCGTCGTCGGCGGCGGCGGCATCGGCGACCTCGCGATCCGCTACGGCTACTACCGCTTCCAGACCGACGTGATGGTGCTCACCGTGGCCATCCTGATCGTGATCGTGCAGCTGATCCAGTTCACCGGCAACGGCATCGCACGGCGGCTCGACAAGCGCTGAGCCCGGCACTTTCTCTCACTCATCAATCAAGGGAGTTCCCATGTCATTCGCAAGACGCAGCCTGCTCGCTTCGCTGGCCTTCACCGCGGTGGCCGCACTCGCTGCGATCCATCTGCCCGCCGCAGCGCAGACGAAGAAGGAACTCGTGATCGGCGCGACCGCCGGCCCGTATGCCGATCAGGTCAAGCTCGGCATCAAGCCGATCCTCGAAGCCAAGGGCTACAAGGTCAAGGTCGTCGAGTTCAACGACTACATCCAGCCCAACTTCGCGCTCGCGCAGGGCGACCTCGACGCCAACGCGTTCCAGCACATCGTCTACCTGACCAAGTTCGCGACCGAGAACAAGCTCGCGCTCAGCGAGGTGATCAAGGTGCCGACCGCGCCGATCGCCGTCTACAGCCGCAAGCACAAGAGCCTGGCCGACGTGAAGGAGGGCGCGACGGTCGCGCTGCCGAACGACCCGACCAATGCGGCGCGCGCGCTCGTGGTGCTCGAGCAGATCGGTTGGATCAAGCTGCGCGACGGCTACGATCCGATTCGCGCGTCCGAGAAGGACGTGGCCGTGAACCTCAAGAAGGTCAGGCTGATCCCGCTCGAAGCCGCGCAGCTGCCGCGCTCGCTCGACGACACCGACTACTCCTTCGTCAACGGCAACTTCGCGCTCGCGTCGGGCTTGAAGCTGACCGAGGCGCTCGCGCTCGAGAAGACCTCGCCGACCTACCAAAACCTGGTCGCGGTGCGCAGCGCCGACAAAGATGCGCCGTGGGTCAAGGACATCGCCGACGCGTACCGCTCGCGCGAGTTCCTGGCGATCACCGAGACGCGCTTCGCCGGCTTCGTGAAGACCGACTATCAGCAGGCGCTGCAGGCTGCCGCCTCCAAGTGAGGGCGGGGATGAAACGCAGCTTGCCAACCTATACGGGTGCGTCGGCAGGCGGCCCTTTGAAGTCATTTACCGCAGAGGTGCGGAGGGCGCGGAGTTTCCGCAGAGAACTTCAAGGACTTCCTCTGCGTTTCCTCTGCGCCCTCCGCACCTCTGCGGTGAAGGCTGTTCCGGCTGCTTCGGGCCGCAAGCCGACACCCGACACCAACGCAGTGCCGCGCGCGTCGCAGAAGGCGCCTGAAGGCCTGGATCACTGACATGAGCAAACCGATCCGCTTCAACGCGTTCCAGATGAACACCGTCGGGCACCAGTCGCCCGGCCTGTGGACGCACCCGGACGACCAGTCGCATCGCTACACCGACCCGGATCATTGGGTCGATCTCGCCCGGCTGCTGGAGCGCGGCCTGTTCGATGGCGTGTTCCTGGCCGACGTGCTGGGCGTCTACGACGTTTATCAGGGCGCGGCCGACGCCGCGCTGTGGCACGGCGTGCAGGTGCCGGTGAACGACCCGCTGGCGCTGGTGCCGCTGATGGCGCAGGTGACCGAGCACCTCGGCTTCGGCGTGACGTGCGCGCTGACCTACGAGCACCCGTACCCGTTCGCGCGCCGCCTGTCGACGCTCGACCACCTGACGCGCGGGCGCATCGGCTGGAACATCGTCACCGGCTACCTCGACAGCGCCGCACGCAACCTCGGCCTCCCCAAGCAACTCGGCCACGACGACCGCTACGACGTGGCCGACGAGTACATGGACGTCGTCTACAAGCTCTGGGAGCACAGCTGGGAGGAGGGTGCGGTGCTGCGCGACAAGGCGCGCGGCATCTACACCGACCCGGCCAAGGTGCACCCGATCCGTCACCACGGCGCGCACTACCAGGTGCCGGGCTTCCACCTGTGCGAGCCCTCGCCGCAGCGCACGCCGGTGCTGTACCAGGCCGGCACCTCGGCGCGCGGCAAGGCCTTCGCGGCACGCCACGCCGAGTGCGTGTTCATCAGCGGGCCGAGCAAGGCCGTGGTGGCGCGCTCGGTCAGCGATCTGCGGCACGCGGCCGCGCAGGCCGGGCGCGATCCGGGCGCGTTGCTGATCTACGCGCAGGCGCTCGTCATCACCGGCGCCACCTATGCCGAGGCCGAAGCCAAGCACGCACGCTGCCGCGAGCACATCGATCCCGAGGCGGCGCTGGCGTTGCTGTCGGGCTGGACCGGCGTCGACTTCAGCCGCTACCCGCTGAGTGCGACCATCGAGTACATCGATACCGACGCCGGCCGCACCGCGCTCGCGTCGTTCAGCCAGGCCGACCCGAGCCGGCGCTGGACGGTCGGCGAAGCGGCGCAGTTCATCGGCCTCGGCGGCCGCGGGCCGGTGCTGGTCGGCGATGCGCAGCAGACCGCCGACGAGCTGGAATCCTGGCTCGACGAGACCGGCATCGACGGCTTCAACCTGACTTTCGCGGTGGCCCACGGGACGATGCGCGACGTGGTCGAGCTTGTCGTGCCCGAACTGCAGCGGCGCGGGCGCTATCCGCTGGCCTACGCGCCGGGGACGCTGCGCGACAAGCTGTTCGGCCGCGGTGCGCGGCTCGATGCGCGTCACGTCGCGCGCCAGGTGCAGATCGACGCCGCGCAGGCCGTGGCCGCCTGAAGGGCCGATCTCCCAAACCAACCCGGTAGTCACATGTTCAAGCCAATCCGCATTTGCCTGATCGCCGCGACCGTGGCCTTCGCCGGCGTCGCCCAAGCGCAGGACGTGATCCGCGTCGGCGTCACCGCCGGCCCGCATGCGCAGATCGCCGAAGTGGCGAAGAAGGTCGCCGAGCGCGACGGCCTGAAGCTGCAGATCGTCGAGTTCCAGGACTACATCCAGCCCAACGCCGCCCTCGACAGCGGCGACCTGCAGGCCAACAGCTACCAGCACCTGCCGTTCCTGCAGACGCAGATCGAGTCGCGCGGCTACAAGATCAGCGCGGTCGGCGAGACGGTGACCTTCCCGATGGGCTTCTATTCGAAGCAGTTCAAGTCGCTCGCCGAGCTGCCGGAAGGCGCCAAGGTCGGGATCCAGAACGACCCGTCGAACAGCGGCCGGGC
>DATMIN010000008.1:0-2457 GCA_035554275.1 Burkholderiaceae bacterium | reverse complement strand
GTCGTTGATCAGGTCGCGCGTGTGGCCGCGCTGCTTGACTTCGCCGTTGACGAGCGTGCGCAGCGCCAGCGCGTGCGGGTCGGGCACGTCGTCGGCGTCGACGAGCCACGGGCCGAGCGCGGTCGCGGCGTCGCGGTTCTTGACGCGCAGGTTCGGGCGGTACCAGTTCTCGAGGTAGTCGCGCACCGCGTAGTCGTTGGCGACGCTGTAGCCGGCGACGAACCCCAGCGCGTCGGCGCGCTTCACGCGCCGGGCCACCCGGCCGATCACGACCGCCAGCTCGCACTCGTAGTGCATGAACGCGGCGTCGCGCGGCCGCGGTGTCGAGCCGCGATGCCCGACGAGCGCGTTCGGCGCCTTCAGGAACGCGAGCGGCTCGTCGTGTGCGGTGGTCGTCAGTTCTTTCGCGAGCTCCTTTGCGTGATCGGCGTAGTTGATGCCGAGCGCGACGATCGTGCCGGGCTCGAACGGCGGCAGCCAAACCACCGCGCCCTCGGCGAAGACGCGGCCATCGGCGAGCTGCACGCCGTCGGGGTGCGGCGCGGCGTGGTGGATCGCGCCGTCGACGGCGACGCGGGCGTGACGCGTCATGTGGCGGCTCCTTCGGCGACGAGCGGGTTCTCGAGCGCACCCAGCCCCTCGATCGCGATCCGCACACGCTGCCCGGCGCGGGCGCGCGGCGCGCCGGCAGCGACGCCGATCGACAGCACGTCGCCGGGCAGCAGCGTCATGAACGCGCTGACCTCGGCGATCAGCCGCGCCGCCGGGCGGATCAGCCCCGAGGTGCTGGCGCGGTGCACGACCACGCCGTCGATCGCGACCTCGATGCGCAGCGCGCCGAGCGCGTCACCGAACGCCGCGAGCGGCACGAACGCGCCGATCGGGCAGAACGTGTCGCGCGCCTTGAAGCGCAGCGACGGCCGGTAGTACGACGCGTGCGGCACGCTCACGTCGTTGACGATCACGCCGCCGGCGACGCAGCCGAGAGCCTCGTCTTCGCGCACGCGGCAGGCGGCGCGGCCGATCACGAGGCCGAGCGTGGCGCCGATCTCGAGCTCTTCGGCGTCGGCCGGCACGACGATCGCGTCACCGGCGCCGACCCAGGTGTTGCGCGGCTTGATGTAGAGCACCGGCGCGCGCGGCGGCGCGTTGTACGGCGGCGCGTGCACCGCCGCGCCGAGCGCGGCGAGCGCGTCGGCGTGGTTCAGCAGCGTGCCGTAGACGGTGCCGCGGCGCAGGGGCGGTCGCATCCGGCGAGTCTAATCACTCATACATTAGTATTCAAGGCACGGCCCCGCATCCGGCGTCGGTGCTTTCCCGGGCTGGGGCGGGCCCCGCGCCGCGCCTTACATTCCGACATCAGCCACCCCGCACCGGCCATGCCCGCCACCGCCCTGCGCCACCGCAACCTGCCGCACCTGCTGCTGCGCTCGCGCGAGGCGCTGATGGCGCACTTTCGCCCGCTGCTGGCCGAGCAGGGGCTGACCGAGCAGCAGTGGCGGATCGTGCGCGAGGTCGTCGAACAGGGGCCGCTCGAGCCGCGCCAACTGTGCGAGGCGTGCTCGATCTCGAGCCCGAGCATCGTCGGCGTGCTGGCGCGGATGGAAGAGACCGGCCTGGTCACGCGCGCCCGGATGGCGCACGACCAGCGCCGGGTGAAGGTCTCGCTGACGCCCAAGGGCCGGCGCATCGCCGCCAAGCTCGTGCCGCTGATCGAGCAGCGCTACGAGTCGCTCGAGCGCGCGCTCGGGCTGCGCTCGATCCAGGAGGTCTACGACGCGCTCGACGCGCTGCTGGCGCGCACGCCGCGCGCCGCCGGCGCGGCGCCCGACGACTGACGGCGCCCACGCACCGCCCGCGGCCTCCCCAGGGTCGCGGCGCCGGGCAAGGTGACGCGGCCGGGCGAATTGCGTATGCTGACCAGTACACCGCCGCGCCCCGGCCCCGCCGCCGCGCCGACCGTCCACCGAAAAACACCTCAGCGAGCCCATGCGCTACCGGATCGCCCTTTGCGGATTCAGCGAGTTCGAGCATCGGGCGATGCACTTCTCGTTCCAGCATCCGACCGGCTTTCGCGAATCGAACTACGACGTGGTGGACGCGCTCGCCGACGCCGATTTCGCGATCGTCGACGCCGATTCGTCGCCCGCGGTCAAGGGCGTGCTGCAGTCGGGCCGCGTCGCCCAGGCGGTGTTCGTCGGCGGGCGCGCGCCGGTGGGCGCGGCCTCGCACCTGCCGCGGCCGATCGACCCGCGCCGCATCCTGCAGACGCTCGACGAGCTCACGACCCGCCCGCCGCCGATGCTGCCCACGCCCGAGGTCGTCGAGCTGCCGACGCTCGACGACGTGGTCGCGCTGTTCGACACCGAGCCCGGCGCCGCGCCCGCGCCATCGGCCCCGGCCTCGCGCGACGCGCTGCACAACGCCGCGAAGGCGGCGGCCCGCACCGCCGCGCGG
>DATMIN010000007.1:0-3467 GCA_035554275.1 Burkholderiaceae bacterium | reverse complement strand
TACGCGATCCGCGACGTGACCGGCACGGTCGAGTCGGTGGCGCTGATCACCGCGAGCATCCTGTCGAAGAAGCTCGCGGCCGGCTTGCAGGGCCTGGTGATGGACGTGAAGGTCGGCAACGGCGCGTTCGCGGCCGAGCTGCCGATGGCGCGCGCGCTCGCGCGCTCGCTGGTGCGCGTGGCCGGCGGCGCCGGGCTGCCGACGCGCGCCTGGCTGACCGACATGAACCAGGTGCTCGGCGACGCCTGCGGCAACGCGCTCGAGATGCTCGAGGCGATCGCGCTCCTGCAGGGCACGCGGCGCGAGCCGCGCCTGCTCGAGGTGACGCGCACGCTCAGCGCCGAGCTGCTGCTGATCGGCAGGTTGTGCGCGACGCGCGATGCGGCGCTCGCGCAGGTCGACGCCGTGCTCGCCGACGGCCGCGCGCTCGAGCGCTTCGCGCGGATGGTCGCGGCGCTCGGCGGGCCGGCCGATTTCGTCGAGCGCCCGCGGCACTACTTGGCGCTTGCGCCGGTGCAGCGCGCGCTGCGCGCGCCGCGTGCCGGCTGGGTTGCGGCGCATGCGACGCGCGAGATCGGCCTGGTCGTCGTCGAGCTCGGCGGCGGGCGGCGGCGCGCGAGCGACGCGGTCGATCACCGCGTCGGCCTCGGCGCGGTGGCGCCGATCGGCCGGCGCGTCGAGGCCGGCGAGGCGCTCGCGATCGTCCACGCCGCGGATGACGCCGCGGCCGACGCGGCGTGCGCGCGGCTCGCGACGCTGATCGAGATCGGCGCGGTCGAAGCGGCGTTGCGCCCGGTGCTGATCGAAGGCCCGGAAGACCAAGAGGCCCACGCATGACGAAGAAGATCCTGTTCGACACCGACCCCGGCATCGACGACGCGATGGCGCTGCTGATGCTCGCGCGCGACCCGCGCGCCGAACTCGTCGGCATCACCACGGTGTTCGGCAACGCCGCGGTCGAGCGCACCACCGCGAACGCGCTCGCGCTGTGCGAGCGCTTCGGCATCGACGCGCCGGTCGCGCGCGGCGCGGCGCGTGCGCTGGTGCGGCCGCCGGGCGAGTACCCCGAGGCGATCCACGGCCGCGACGCGATGGGCGAGGTGGGGCTGGCGCCGGCGCGCACGCGCCAGGTCGAGGCGCTCGACGCCGCGGCGTTCATCGCCGAGACGGCGCGCCGCCACGCCGGCGCGCTGACGCTGGTGGCGGTCGGCCCGCTGACGAACCTGGCGCTGGCGCTGCAGCGCGACCCGGCGCTCGTCGACCACGTCGAGCACGTCGTCGTGATGGGCGGCGCGTTCGGCATCAACGGCCACACCGGCAACGCGACGCGCTGGGCCGAGGCCAACATCGCGAGCGACCCGCACGCGGCCGAGATCGTGTTCGGCGCGCGCTGGCCGGTCACGATCGTCGGCCTCGACGTGACGCACGAGGTATTGCTCGGCAACGACTGGCTCGACGCGCTCGGCCGCGACGGCGGCGCCGAGGGCGAGTTCATCCGCGAGATCACGCGCTTCTACGAGGCGTTCTACCGCCGGCGCACCGGCGGCGGCATCTACTCGCACGACGCCAGCGCGGTGGCGTGCACGCTCGACGCGACGTTGTTCGAGCGGCGCGCGGGGCCGGTGCGCGTGGTCACCGAGGGCGAGACCGCGGGGCAGACGTTGCAGGACGCGGCGGGCACCGGTGAGCGGCCGGAGCAGTCGATCTGCGTCGGCGTCGACGCGGACGGGGTGCGCGCGCAGTTGCGCGGCTGCTTTTTGCGCTGACGGATCGTCGTGGGGCGGCCGGCGCACCGTTGCGGCCCGGCGCGGCGATGCGCCGCACCACGAAGTCACCCGCGGGTCACATCCGGCTGGCAAGCTCTTTGCTCTGCATTTGTCTAGACCCCCGGATGAACGGCCCGCCCCGCGCGCCTGTCGAATCAATGAGCAAACGTTTGCGTAATGCTTCGATCGATGTCCTGAACTCAAGTCCACCGTCTCTCGCCCTCTCGACACGTCTCCTCGAACGCCCCCCGGAAAGGACCCCACTCCCATGCGCACCTTCACGCTCAACGCCGTGGCCTTGGCCATGCTCGCCCTGGTCGGCGCGGCCCACGCACAGCAGTCGGCCACCGAACTCAACAAGGTCACGGTCACCGGCGAGGGCGACAAGCTCGGCGCCGGCCTGCTGATCGACGAAGACGCGCCGAAGGCACGCAGCTCGGTCACCAAGGCGCAGCTCGAGAAGAGCCGCTCGAGCGGCAACCCGTTCCAGGCGCTGGCGCTGCTGCCGGGCGTGAACAGCTCGAGCTTCGACGCCACCGGGATGTTCGGCGGCAACCTGCGGGTGCGCGGCTTCAACAGCGACCAGATGGGCTTCACGATCAACGGCGCGCCGGTCAACGACTCGGGGAGCTTCTCGGTGTTCCCGCAGGAGTACGTCGACTCGGAGAACCTGTGCTCGCTGTACATCACGCAGGGCGCCCCCGACACCGATGCGCCGCACGTCGGCGCGTCGGGCGGCAACGTCGGCATCCAGTCGTGCGCGCCCGAGAGCGTTCAGCGCACCCGCGTCGCGCTGTCGGGCGGCCAGCTCGGCTACTACCGCATCTTTACGCGTGTCGACACCGGCAAGCTCGGTGACTTCAAGGGCTTTGCGTCGGTCTCGCTGTCGAAGGTTGACAAGTGGAAGGGCCCGGGTCGGGCCGATCGCAAGCACCTCGACGCCGGCGCCGAGTACGACCTCGGCTCGGGCAACAAGCTTAGCGCGAGCCTGCTCTACAACCGCGCGGTCACCAACAACTTCCAGTCGTTCAACCAGGCCGACTGGGCCAGCAAGGGCTACTACGCCGACTTCTCGTCGGTGGTGCCGCAGCACAAGACGCCTGGCCCCGGTGCGCAGGTCGACACCAGTCCGAGCCCGGCCTATTACGGCTATGCCCTGAATCCGTTCGAGAACTACCTGCTGTCGGGCAAGGCGATGATCGGGCTGACCGACCGGCTGCGCCTCGATGTCAGCCCGTACTTCTGGTACGGCTACGGCACAGGCGGCGTGCAGCAGACCCTGGTGCCAGAAGCTAACTTCAAGGCGACTCCCACGTCGGCTCCCCAGTCGCCAGTACACGGCGGCGTAGGCGACCTCAACGGTGATGGTGACACGCTCGACAACGTGCTGGTCTACCGCGGCAGCCTGACCCAGACCTTCCGCCCCGGCCTCAACGCCTCGCTGACGTACGTGCTCGACAATCACAAGATCAACGGCGGCGTCTGGTACGAGCGCGCGCGGCACCGCCAGACGCAGCCGGCCGTGACCGTGAGCAACGGCGGCGGCGTCACCGACATCTGGCTCGGCGGCAACCTGCTCCGCTACAACGACGGCAGCACCTACAACGGCCGCAATCAGAACACGGTGTCGACCGGCGAGAGCGTGTTTGTGCAGGACACGATCGACCTGCTGTCCGGCAAGCTCCAGGTGACGCCGGCATT
>DATMIN010000006.1:0-20713 GCA_035554275.1 Burkholderiaceae bacterium | reverse complement strand
TCCCGCACGCGCAAGCTTCGCGCGTGGCACCTCGTTGCGGGCGCAGCGTTGCTGCTGGTCGCGGCATTCGGCGTGTGCGAGGCGCTCGGCTGGCCGTTCCTCGCCGGGCCGGTGCAGCGTGCGCTCAGCGACGCGCTCAAGCGCCCGGTGCGGCTGGGCGAGGATGCCGCCGCGCAGCCGAAAGTGGTGATCCACCTGCTCGGCGCGGTCGACATGCGCGCCGACTACATCGAGATCGGTGCGCCGCGCTGGAGTTCGCAGCCGTACACGCTGCTCGCGCGCGGCGGCCATCTGCGCCTGGGCTACCTCGACCTGTGGCGGGCCAGCCGCGGCGAGCCGCTGCGCATCCGGCTGCTGAGCGCCGCGCGGCTCGACAGCCACATCGAGCGCCTCGCCGACGGCCGCGCGTCGTGGCAGTTCGGGCGCAAGAGCGACGAACCCGACACCAGCGAGATGCCGACGCGGATGCCGACGTTCGGCCGCCTGCAGGTCGACGCCGGCACCGTGACCTATCGCGACGCGTTGACGAAGATCGAGCTCGACGGGCGCTACTCGCTCGTCGATGCATCGAACGTGTCGGCCGCCGGCGTGCTGGCGTCGGGCCGCGCGACCGGGCTCGAGTTCAGCGCGAGCGGCAGCTACGCGAAGCAGCCGCTGCGGATCGAGCTGAAGACCAGCGGCGTGCTGCCGGTGATCGCCGAAGACGCGGCCTCGGCCGCATTGCCGGTGTTTCTCGACGCGCGCGTCGGTGGCGCGGCCGTCTCGTTCAAGGGCACCGCGACCGATGCGCTGCATCTCGGCGGGCTGACCGGCGCCTTCACGGTGCAGGGGCCGTCGCTGGCCGCCGCCGGCGCACCGCTCGGCGTGACGCTGCCGACGACCGGCCCGTTCACGGCGCGGGGCCTGATCGCGAAGCAGGGCAACATCTGGAACACGGTGGTGCAGAGTGCGTCGATCGGCGCCAGCCGCCTCGCCGGTGCGTTCATGTACGACCCGCGCGACGGCAAGCCGCTGCTCTCCGGCCGGCTGACCGGCTCGAAGCTGCTGCTGGCCGACCTCGGCCCGGCCGTCGGTACGACCGGCGCCAAGCCCGCGGCGGTGGCCGCGGCTGCCAGCGTGCCGGCGGCGGCGTCTGCGCCGGCCGCGCGCAAGACCCCGGGCCGCGTGCTTCCGGACCGCGAGTTCGATCTGCCGTCGCTGCGCGCGATGGACGCCAACGTGCTGGTCGACATCGACAACCTCGATCTCGGCAGCAGCTTCCTCGAACCGCTGAAGCCGCTGCGCACCCACCTCGTGCTCGTCGACGGCGTGCTGACGCTGCGCGAATTCGAGGCCCGCACCGGCCAGGGCCGCCTGTACGGCATGGTGCAGCTCGACGGCCGCAACCCGCAGGCGCTGTGGACGGCCGACCTGCGCTGGGACGGGGTGCGGCTGGAGAGCTGGATCCACCAGGCGCGCAGCGATGGCGCGCCGCCGTGGGTGACCGGGCTGCTGGTCGGACAGGCGCGCGTGGCCGGGCAGGGCAAGTCGACCGCGGCGATCCTCGGCAGCCTGCGCGGTGGCATCCGCATGCAGGTGATCGACGGCTCGATCTCGCACCTCGCCGTTGAGGCCGCCGGGCTCGACATCGCGCAGGGCCTGGGCGTGCTCGTGAAGGGTGACGACGCGCTGCCGGTGACCTGCTCGGTCGTCGACCTCGTCGCCGATCAAGGCCAGATCAAGCCGCGCGTGCTGGTGCTCGACACGCCCGATTCGACCGTGTGGGTCGACGGCTCGCTGTCGCTCGCGACCGAGACGATGGACCTGCGCGTGGTGACCGCGCCGAAGGACTTCAGCCCGCTCGCGCTGCGCACGCCGCTGCACCTGCGCGGCGCCTTCGCCAGCCCGGTGGTCTCGCTCGAGAAGGGGCCGCTGGCCACACGCGTCGGCGCCTCGGTGCTGCTCGGCCTGCTGACCCCGCTCGCCGCGATCATCCCGCTGATGGACACCGGCGTGGGCGACGATGCGAAGCGCGGCGGCGATTCGTGCCGCGCGCTGTCGAAGCGCATCGCCGCGCAGCCGTCGCTGCTTGCGCCGGCCGCGCCGAAGAAGAAGTAGGAGAAGAACTACCCGGCGCTGCGGCTGCGTCCGCTGCAATGGGATCGGCACGGTTTTCATACTTTCATCACCGCGGCCCAGCGCCGCCGAGTTGATGAAGGGAAACCCCATGACCACGATCCAACACTGCAAGACCGTGCTGGCGCTCGCCGCGATGCTGACGGCCTCGGGCGCGTTCGCCGCCACCGGCAACAGGACCGACTACAGCGCCGCGAAGGATCGCATCGCCGCCGAGTACAAGGCCGACAAGGCCGCGTGCGACAAGTTCAACGGCAACCAAAAGGACATCTGCGTCGAGCAGGCCAAGGGCAAGGAGAAGGTCGCCCAGGCCGAGGCCGAATACAACTACACCGGCAAGGAAGGCGACGCGAACAAGGTCGCCGTGGCGAAGGCCGATGCGAGCTACGCGGTCGCCAAGGAGATGTGCGACGACAAGGGCGGCAACGCGAAGGATGTCTGCGTGACCGAGGCGAAGGCCGCGCACGACAAGGCGCTTGCCGATGCCAAGATGAACAAGAAGGTCGGCGAAGCCCAGGGCGATGCGATGAAGGACAAGCGCGATGCCGATTACAAGGTCGCGACCGAGAAGTGCGACAGCCTGGCCGGCGATGCCAAGGCGGCGTGCGTGAACGCCGCGAAGGCGAAGTACGGCAAGAGCTGATCGCAATCGGCGATATGAAGGAAGCCGGCGCGAGCCGGCTTTTTCTTGGCGGTACTGCTTCGGGCGCTACTTCGACTTCGCGGGTTTCGCCTTGGCCGACTTCGACGTCGCGTCCTCGCCCTTCGAGTGCGCCTTGCCGATCTCTTCGGCGCGCTTCAGGCTCTCGGCCTCGGCGGCGTCTTCGGGCTCGGCCGCGCGCGCCGCCGGTTCCACCTTGCCCGACTCGGCGAAGTCGCGGGCCGCCTTGTCGTAGCGGCGCGTGGCGTCGTAGTTGCCTTCGCCTTGAAGATCCTTGTCGCGGGGTGGGTTCATCACGGTCTCCTGCAGTGGTGGGTTGAGTACCGACGATAGGAACGCGACGACGCGGGCGCGACCGGCCGGCGCCGCCCGCTCGGGTAGGTGTCGTCCGACAGTCGCCGCGCGAGCGGCGGAAACGCTGCAAACGTCGGGCCGCGGGGCCGTCCTACGCGGCTTTCAGCGCGCGTCCCACTCCCGCGACCCGGTGCCTCGGCGTACGCTGCTGGCAGCAGCGCGACCCGTAGAATCTTCAATGCGGTCAGCGCATCACGGAGGACTTCCGAATGCATCACGACCACGCACTTCGGGACGATCACGAGCCGGCCCACCGACCGGTCCGCAGGGAATGGGAGCACGCCATCGAACCGCAGCATCAGGCCGATTCGCGCGAGCACGCGCCGCCCGGCCGGGCGTTCGATGGGCGCGCCGCGAACGCAGTGCGGCCGCGCCTGCCCGGTGTGCGGCGCACCGAACACGGCTGAGCCGCGCTCGACCACCCGCCGACCGCGCCATGCCTGCCTCTCGCCGCGCCCTGATCGCCGTGATCCTCGGCGTCGCCGCGCTCGGCTCGGCACGGGCCGCCGACGAGGAGGTGGCTGAGGTCGCCAGCGCGCAGAGCGGCGAAGGCTCGCTGCTGACGCGCACGGCCGGGCTCGCCGCGCTCGTCGAGACGCCGCGCCTGACGCGCACCGATCATCTCGACGGCAGCACGCCGGCCGCGGCGGGCTTGCGCGGCGAGACCAACGAGATCGGCTACCGCTGGTCGCTGTCGCGCGGCCGCGCCGATCTGGGCCTCGGGCTGGGCATGCTGGCGTACGTCGATCGCCCGACCGGCGCGTTGCCGGGCCTGGGCGGCGAGAGCAACGGCCGCGTGCTCGCGTCGGCCACGGTCGTGACGCTCGGCATGCGCTACCGCACGTCCGACCGCTCGGCGCTGTACGCCGATGCGGCCGGGCTGCGGGCGCCGGGCGGGATCGACGGCAGCGACGGCGCGGTCGTCGGCAAGGTCGGGATGGAGTTCCAGGCGGCGCAGTCGCGCTGGAACGTCAGCTACGGCGGCCTCGGCCTGCGCCTGGCCGGCGATGCGCGGATCAACGTGAAGCTGCGCCGCGGCGGGCTCGGCCTGTTCATGCACCGCGCGTTCTAGCGAAGAACGCCGCGATCAGCCCTTCATCAGATGCGCGACGCGCTGGCCGGGCCGGGTGTGCTCGGCCACGACCTTGAGCAGCACCACCAGCGCCGGCCCGAGCAGCAGGCCCCACACGCCCCACAGCGCGCCCCAGAACACGACGCCGATGAACACCGCCGCTGCGTTCATCTTCGCGGCCCGGCTCTGCAGCCACGCGGTCACGCCGGTGCCGATCAGCGACGACAGCAGCACGATGAACGCCGCCATGCCGAGCGCCGCGCCGATCGTGCCCTGCGCGAGATAGGTCTCGGCGGCACCGAGGCCGGTGAGCAGCGCCATGCCGAGATAGGGCACGACGTGCAGCAGCGCCGCGGTGATGCCCCAGCCGCCGGCGTCGGGCAGGCCGGCGAACGTGAACGCGGCCCAGACCGCGAGGCCGACGATCACGTTGGTCACCAGCAGCACGCCGCCGTAGATGTGGATCTGGCGCACGCACTCGAGCGCCGCGTGTTCGGCGCGCGCGCGCAGGCCGGGGCGCTCGTCCCACAGGTCAAGCACGCGCGTGGCGAGCGGCGCGCCGCCGACGAGCACGAAGAACGCGACGAACAGCACGATCGTCAGATCGGCCGCGAGCTGAAACAGCGCGCTCGAGCCGCTGACCGCGCTGTCGCGCAGCACCACGGTGGCGGTCTGCGCCAGGCTCACCGGCGGCTCCGACGGCGCGGCGCTCGCGGCGGCCGCACTGGCCGCGGCGGCGCGCGCCGCCGCGGCCTTGCTCAAACGCTTGGGGGTGGCGACGATCGGCGGCACGCCCTGCATCCGCTCGGCCGCGCGGTCGAGTTCCTTGAGCGCATCGCGCGCGCGTTGCAACACCGAGTCGGCGCCCGGCTGCGTGTCGGCCATCTGGACCGCGACGAGGCTGATCATGTCGGGCACGCGCCCCGCGACACGCGCGAACTGGTCGCCGAATGCCGCACCGGCCAGCCCGATCACGCCGATCACGAACGCGAGCGTCACGGTCACCGCAAGGATGCGCAGCCGCAGCCAGCGGGCGAGCCAGTTGGTCAGCGGCATCACCAGCAACGCGAGCATCAGCCCCGCCGTCAGCGGCACCAGGAACGAGCGGCCCCACCACAGCACGACGACGATCGCCAGCGTCGCCATCACGATGCCGGCGACGCTCGAGCGCGGGCGCGGCTGGTCGCTGTCGTGCGCGACGTGCGGCGCGTCGTCGGCTTCGGTGCTGGCGGTGTTCACGGCGAGGGCGGCGGCTTGGGGCAATCGAAAGCCCCGCGATCCCTGTGACGGAATCCGGGGCTTGCGCGCGGCGCCAGCGCGAGGCCGGCGTCGCTGTCGACCGCGACTTCGTCGATTACGGGCGGACCGCGATCGAGTTCTTCACGCTCTTCACGCCCTTGACCTTCGTCGCGATGTCTTCGGCGGTGCTGCGCTCGGTGCTGTTCTTGGCGAAGCCGGAGAGCATCACCGTGCCGTTCAGCGTCTCGACCTTGATCGCCGAGGCGTCGACTTCCTTGTTGTCGACGAAGCGGGCCTTCACCGAGGTCGTGATCGCGGCGTCGTCGACGTAGGCGCCGACGCTTTCCTGGCCGCGTTGCACGGCGCAGCCCGAGGCCGCGACGAGGGCGATGACAGCCACGGCCGTGGCCAGTTTGTTGCGCGTTTGCATGGTGATTTCTCCTGAGTGGTTGAGACGAGTTATGCGTGGAACGGTGGCTTCTGGCCCGCCACCGGAGGGCCTGGCATCAAGGGTCGACAGCGAAAGGGAATCGGATCATTCGGCAGCTCACTCGATCATCCAGTCGCTCAACTCTTCGGCGTGCTCCTGCTCCTGACTCAGGATGCCTTCGAGCATGCGCCGGGTGGTCGAATCCTTGTCGCCGATCAACGCGATCATCTGCGTGTAGGCCTCGATCGCGACCCGTTCGGCGACGAGGTTGGCGCGGATCATCGCCTTCAGGTCGGTCGAACCGTCGTAGTCGGCATGGCTGCGCGTCAGCAGCGTGGCGGGCGAGAAATCGGGCTCGCCGCCGAGCTGGACGATGCGCTCGGCGATCAGGTCGCCATGTGCCGTCTCTTCCTGCGCATGGACCATGAACTCCTCGGCGATCTTCGGCGAGGACAGGCCCTTGGCGGTGAAGTGATGGCGCTTGTAGCGCATGATGCAGACGATCTCGGTGGCGAGCGCGTCGTTGAGCAGCTTGATGATGTCCTCGCGCCACGGGCCGAAGCTCGGGACCACCGCGCCTTGATCGAGCGAGCGCTTGGCGGCGTTCAGGCCGTCTTCGTTCAGCACCAGCCGCTCGTGGTTGACGGGCAGCGTGGTGACCTTGGCAGCTTTGTCCTTGTTGCTCATGTACAGACTCCGAAACGTTGAACCGCGGCGCTAGCTCACCGCACCGATGCCCAGCAGGGCGAGCAGCACGACGACCACGAACAGAACCAGGAAGACGATGAACAGCACCTTGGCGATACCCGCAGCACCGGCCGCGATGCCGGTGAAACCGAACAGACCCGCCACGACGGCGATGACGGCGAAGATCAAGGCCCACTTCAGCATGCAGTTCTCCGATCGAGGGCCGGTGATGGCGACAGCAAACCCGAGGGTTTCCGGCCGATGACGAAACTGTAAGGAGCGGTGCGCGCGCGACCCATCGGAGTGCCGCGCGGTGCCCTGTAGGACAGGGCCGCGAGGCGCGCCGTCAGTGCGCGACGAGGGCTTCGGCGGGCGCTTCCAGCAGCACGCAGATCGTCTGCGTCGCGATGAGCGCGCGCCAGTCGATCGTCTCGCCGGCGGCGACGCGCCGCGTGTTCGGCGGCGCCGCTGCGCCGGTGCGCGCGAACACGACGTGCAGCGTGCGGCCCTCGCGGCGCAGCGTCAGCTCGGCGCGCGGCCAGTGCGACGGCAGGCACGGGTGGAACGACAGGCTGTCGCCGCGCCGGCGCACGCCGAAGAGGTGCTCGATCGCGGCGCGGTGCATCCAGCCGGCCGAGCCGGTGTACCAGCTCCAGCCGCCGCGGCCCACGTACGGCGCTTCGGCGTAGACGTCGCCGGCCATCACGTAGGGCTCGATCGCGTAGGCCGGCGCGCGCGTCGGGTCGGCGCTGCGGTGCGCCGGGCTCAGGTAGGTGAAGTAGCGGTAGGCGGCGTCGCCGTCGCCCTGCATCGCCTGCGCGATCAGGGCCCACACGCCGGCGTGCGAATACTGCCCGCCGTTTTCGCGCACGCCGGGCGGGTAGGCCTGGATGTAGCCGGCGCCGGGCTGCTGCGTCTGCAGCGCCGGCGTCAGCAGTTTGATCAGGCCGGCCTCGCGATCGACGAGATGGGTGTCGAGCGCGCTCATCGCCATGCGCCGGAACGCCGGCGTCGCGGTGTCGGAGATCACCGACCAGGCCTGCGCGATCAAATCGATGCGGCATTCGCGGTTGACGGTCGAGCCGAGCGGCGTGCCGTCGTCGAAGAACGCGCGCCGGTACCACTGGCCGTCCCACGCGTCGTCCTGCAGCGCGGCGCGCCAGCCGCGCGCCGCCTCTTCCCAGCGCTGCGCGCGCGCGGTCTCGCCGCGGCCGCGCGCGATCGGCGCATACACCGCGACGATCTGGCACAGGAACCACGCCAGCCACACCGATTCGCCGCGGCCCTCGGCGCCGACGCGGTTCATGCCGTCGTTCCAGTCGCCGCTGCCCATCAGCGGCAGGCCGTGCACGCCGTTGCGCAGGCTCCGGTCGATCGTGCGCGCGGCGTGTTCGAACACGCTCGCGCGCTCGGCGCTTTCGCTCGGCACGTAGTACGCATCCTCGGCGCCGTCGGGGATCGGGCCGCCCTCGATGAACGCGACCTGCTCGTCGAGCACCGACGCGTCGCCGGTGCTCTGCACGTAATGCGCGCAGGCGTGCGGCAGCCACAGCAGGTCGTCGCAGAAATGGGTGCGCACGCCGGCACCGGTCGGCGCATGCCACCAGTGCTGCACGTCGCCCTCGGGGAACTGGCGCGAGGCGTTCAGCACGATCTGGCGCCGCAGCAGCGCGGGCGCCGCCCACGCGAGCGCCATCGCGTCCTGCAACTGGTCGCGAAAGCCGAACGCGCCGCCGGCCTGGTAGAAGCCGGCCCGCGCCCACATGCGGCAGGCGACGGTCTGGTACAGCAGCCAGCGGTTCACGAGCGCGTCGAACAACGGGTCGGGCGTCTTCACGGCGCTCGCGCCGAGCAGCTTGTCCCAGTGCGCGCGCACCTGGTCGAGGCGCTCGTCGGGCGACTCGGCCGCGGCGCTCGTCGCCAGGCCCCGTGCGTCGCCGAGGGTCGCGGCGTAGCCGAGCAGGAACACGCACTGCGCGGCTTCGCCGGGCGCGACCACGAGCGTCGTCGAGAGTGCGGCGCACGGGTCGAGGCCGGGGCCGGCGCGCTGGTCGAACTCGTCGGGCACGATCAACCGGCCGCGCGCGTCGAAGCATTCGCGCCGGTCGCAGGTCCAGTCGGGCGCGGCGTCGGTGCTGTCGGCGAGCGCGAAGAATGCGGTGCCGCCGCCGAAGCCGGCGGAGTTGTCGCGCTGCGTGCAGGTCAGCGCGATCAGCCGGCGGGCGCCGGCGTCGTCGCCGGCCGCCGGCAGGCGCTGCGTGAAGCTCGCGGTATCGGTGCCGGCGCGTTCGGCCCGGCTGCCGCCCATCACCCACTCGGCGATGCCGATCGCGCGCAGCCGCTGCGTGCGCCGGCCACGGTTGACGACGCGCAGCTGCACCTGCTTCAGCGCGTGCTGCGCGTCGACGCACCAGGTCGCACTCACGTCGAGATCGCCGCGCCGGTGCTCGACGCGGGTCTGGCCCTGGCCGTGGGTGACGCGGTAGGTCGCGGTCGGGTCGGCCCAGGCCGACGCGCCGACGCTCCACAGCGCACGGCTGCGCAGGTCCTGCAGCAGCAGCCATTCGCCGGGCGGGTCGGCCAGCACGTCGTTCGACCACGGCGTGAGCTGGTTCAGGCGGCTGTTGAGCGCCCAGCTGTAGCCGCCGCCGGCCTCCGACACCTGCGTGCCGAAGTGCTCGTTGGCGAGCACGTTGACCCATGGCCGCTGCGGCCGCTCGAACATGCTCGCCTCGAAGCGGAAGCCGCGGCCCTCGTCGACGAAGCGGCCTTGCGACACGCGCGGCCGCGCGCCGAGCCCGGTGGCCGGCAGCAGCACCGCGACCGCGCCGGTCTGGCGCTCCTCGAGCGCGGCCTCGTGCGCTTCGCTCCACTCCTGCACGTGATGCGTGAGCGGCCGGCCGTCGGCGTTGAAGTGGACGCGCGCGAGCAGGCGCAGCGTCGCGAGTTCGGCGGCGCCGAGGTCGTCGGCGCGCAGCAGGTGGAAGCCGACCACGCCGCCGGCGGCGGCCGGGAACTGCTCGCGCAGCGCGGCCACATCGCGCTGCAACGCCATCAGGTACGAGGTTGGCTCGGCGTTGACGACGATCAGGTCGCACGCCACGTTGCCCCACGCCCACAGCCGCAGCGCCTGCGTCAGCGCGCGCAGCAGCCCCATGCCCTGCGGCGCACCGGCCGAAACGAGCACGATCGGCCGGTCGCCCGAGATGCCGAAGCGCCACAGCAGCTTGCGGTCGAACGCGGTCTCGTCGCCGAGGCCGGGCGCGTCGTGCAGGTGCGGGCGCGCGAGCGTCGTCACGATCGCGCTGGTCAGCGTCTGGATCGCGGCGAAGTTCTCGGCGTTGACGCCGAGCTCGCGCAGGTGGATGCCGTTCAGCGTCGCCGACATCAGCGAGGCGCGTGCCACCGGGCCGCGCTGGCGGTGCTTGTCGATCACCGCGTCGAGCGTGGCGCGCCGGTCGCCGGCGCTGGTGCAGAAGGTCAGCGTCGCCTTGCCGAGCGGCGCGAGCCGGAGCCGCACCGACAGCGCGCACACCGGGTCGAGCCCGGTGTCGAGCGCGCTTTCGTCGGTCTGGCCGCTGGCGCCGGGCGCGGGCGGGAACTCGGCCAGCGGCTGGCTCGGGTCGCGGTTGCGGCCGAGCCAGCCGAGCCGGTCGACCAGCACGCGCACGTCGGTCGCGGCGGTGTCGCTGTGGGCGAGGAAGTGCGCGGCGTGCACGACCGGCTCGGTCGGCAGGCGCGGCTTGCGCTCGAAGCGCAGCGCCTGCTGCGCCGGCTGCCACGCGCCGCGCAGGAACAGGTTCGAGAACGCCGGGTGCGCCTCGTCAGCGCTCGGCGCCGCCAGCGTGATCTCGAACGCCGACAGCAGCTCGACCTCGAGCGTGCGCTCGCCGAGGTTGCGCAGCTCGACCTCGCGGAACTCGATGTCGTCCTCGGGGCCGACCCAGACGGTGGTGCGCGCGGCGAGCTCGGACCAGGTCGCGTCGAAGCTCACGCGGTCGGCGTGGAAGCAACTGCTGTAGCGCGCGGCCGGGTCGGGCGCCGGGTGCTGCGTCAGCGAGACGGCCTGCGGCTGCCGGTCCCAGCGCAGGTAGAAGAAGCTGCCGTGCGCGTCGCGCAGCGCGTCGTCGCGCCAGCGCGAGACGCCGATGTGGCCCCAGCGGCTCCAGCCCGCGCCGTTCGGCCGCAGCGCCACCGCGTAGCGGCCGTTCGACAGCAGGTGCGTCGGCGCGATCGCGCCCGCGCCCGGCACCAGCTCGCGCAGCAGCCCGGGCACGCGGCGCTGGCGCGCGTCCGACGAGGGCAGCGGCGGCGGCGCGAGCAGCACCGGGACCTCGCGCGGTGCGCGCTCGTGCAGCAGCGACGCGACCGCCTCGAGGTGCGGGTTCGCCATCGCCCAGCGCCGGGCTGTGCCGTCGTGCAGCAGGTTGGCGATCGCGACGATGCTCATGCCCTGGTGGTGCGCCATGAAGGTGTCGACGCGCGTGAACGCCTGCGCACCGCTTTGCCGGCCGGCGCTGTAGTCGAGCGCCTCGATGAAGCCGTAGCGCGAGCGCGGCGTCAGCGCGTCGATGCGCGCGAGGTTGCGCACCGCCAGGTGCGGCGCGATCTGCGCCGCCAGCGCGGTGGCGTACGGCGCGATCACGAGCTCGTCGGTCGGCGTGCGGCGCAGCGCCAGGCGTGGCACGCCCTGCGGCGCGTACTGATAGGCCAGCGTGTGGTCGCTCGCGGCGTAGGCCGACTCCGAGATGCCCCACGGCACGTGCTGCTCGCGGCCGAACGCGACCTGCTCCTGCACCGCCGCCTCGGTGGCGTCGCGCAGCACGCTGCCGTGCGGCTCGTCGAGCACGAGCGTGGGCATCAGGTACTCGAACATCGAGCCCGACCACGAGCGCAGCCCGGCGCGCGTGCCGACGGCGTAGAACGGCCGGCCGAGCGCAGCCCAGTGGTTCACCGGCACATCGCCCTTGGCGATCGCGAGCAGGCTGGTCAGGCGCGACTCGGAGGCGAGCAAATCGTAGAAGCTGGTGTCGAGCTGCTGCTCGCCGACGCGAAAGCCGATGTGGAACAGCCGCCGCTTGCGGTGGTACAGGAACGCGAAGTCGGCCTCCCACGCGAGCGCCTCGCAGCGGATCGCGAGGGCGTGCAGGCGCCGCATCGCGCCGTGCTCGAGCGCCACGCGCTCGCGCTGCGTCGCATCCAGGCTCTCGGCGCGCGCTGCCTGTGCGTCGGCGAGCGCGCCGCGCAGCGTCGCGAGGTGATCGGTGGCGCACCACGCGAATTCGTCGGCCGGTGTCGGCGCGAGCGCGGCCACGTCGTCGGTTGCGCGTGCGGCGAGTTCGTCGGTGGCGTTGCGCAGCAGGCCGTCGAGCCATTCGGGGCGCTCGGCGGCATCGGCGAGCGGGTCGGCGAGCGCGAGCAGCTTGGCGAGCGCGCCGTCGGCGGGCGCGTCGCCGGCGCCGAGCTGTGGCGCGAGCCGCGCGGCCGACGCGGCGATCGCGCGGCGCGCCGGGGCGCTGTCGTACGGGGCGCGCGCGAGTTCGGTGCAGGCCTGCGCGACGGCGAGCAGGTGGCCGCTGAGGTTGCCGCTGTCGACGGTCGACACGTACATCGGCAGCAGCGCTGCCTTGCGCTGCGTGTCGTACCAGTTGAGAAAGTGGCCGCGGTGGCGCGGCAGCTCGGCCAGCGTCGCGAGCGTGGCCTCGAGCCGGTCGAGCAGCTCGTGGGTGCCGATCCAACCGAAGCGGCGCGCACACATCGCGCTCAGCAGGTACAGGCCGATGTTGGTGGGCGAGGTGCGGTGCGCGACCATCGCCTGCGGCGTGAGCTGCAGGTTGTCGGGCGGCAGGTGGTTGTCGTCGGCGCCGACGCAGCGCTCGAACAGCCGCCAGGTGTCGCGCCCGGCGTCTTCGAGATAGGCGCGGTCGGCCTCGGGCAACGCGGCGTCGCGGTGCGGCGGGCGGGCGCGGCTGACCCACCACGTCCACAGCGGCGAAGCGCCCCAGACCACGCACAGCAGCGTCGCGAGCACGGGCCACGGCGTGCCGACCAGGCGCAGCGCGCCCCACAGCGCGAGCGCCGCGACCGGCAGCAGCCGATGCCGGCGCAGCACGTCGCGCCATTGCGTCGAGGCCGAGGCCTGCGCGGCCGCGGCCGTGGTCCATTCGAGCAGGTGGCGGCGGCTGACGAGCAGGCGCCACAGCGCGCGCAGCACCGCGTCGAGGTTCAGCAGCGCGAGTTGCAGCAGCTGCGCGAGCAGCCACGCGCCGCTGCACACCGCGCGCTCCAGTTCGGCGCAGGCCTGGTGGTAGAAGTGGCGCTTGGCGATGCCGTCGCGGCTCGGCGCGAAGCCGGCCACCGCGCCCATCAGCGGGCCCGCGCTGAGCGCCGCGAACACCAGCAGCAGCGCGGCGCCGGGCGCGACCGCGTCGGTGGCGAGCGCGAACACCAGCAGCGCCAGCGACATCGGCGCGACCAGCGAGCGGCGCAGGTTGTCGAGCATCTTCCAGCGGTTGATCGCGCGCAGGCGGTAGCGCCGCGGCTGCAGCAGGAACGGCAGCAGCTGCCAGTCGCCGCGCGTCCAGCGGTGCACGCGCGAGGCGGCGACGTCGGCGTGGAACGGCGCGTCCTCGATCACGCTGATGTCGGTGACCGCGGCGCAGCGCGCGAGCGAGCCCTCGAGCAGGTCGTGGCTGAGCACGGCGTCGTCGGGCAGGCGGCGTGCCAGCACCGCATGCATCGCGTCGACGTGGACCAGGCCCTTGCCGGCGAACGTGCCTTCGCGGAACACGTCCTGGTAGACCTCGGAGCTGGCGGCGCTGTACGGGTCGATGCCGCACTGGCCGGCGAACAGCCAGTGGTACAGCGTGATGTCCTGCGGCGCCGGCAGCGGCGTCACGACGCGCGGCTGCAGGATGCCGTAGCCGTGCGTGACGGTGCGCGTGGCGGGGTCGACGATCGGCGTGTTGTTCGGGTGCGCCGCGACGCCGACGAGCTCGCGCAGCCGCCCCGGCGGCAGCTGCGTGTCGCCGTCGAGCGTGACGATGTAGCGCGTGCCGGCCTCGACGCGCGACCATTCGCCGAGATCGATGAACGGGCCCGGCGCGGCGTCGGCCGCCGGCGGCTCGGCGAGCAGCGCCACGAGCTGCTCGAGCTTGCCGCGCTTGCGCTCCCAGCCGATGTAGCGGCCCTCGCTCGCGCTGAAAGTGCGCGCGCGGTGCAGCACCACGAAGCGCGGCGCCTGCGCGACGCCGTTCGCATAGCGCGCGTTCAGCGCGGCGATCTGGCGCACGGTGGCGTCGAGCAGCGGCCGGTCGGAGGCGAGGGTGGGCGTCTCGGCGTCGGCCCAGTCGGTCAGCAGCGCGAATTGCGCGTGGCGCTCGGGGTTCGCGAGGTGGTGCAGTTCGAGGCGGCGCGTCAGTTCGTCGGCGACCGCCCGGCTCGTCAGCATGCCGGGGATCACCACCATCACCCGGTGCTCGGGCGGGATGCCTTGTGCCAGCGCCAGACGCGGCAGCCGGCTCGGGCGCGCCGATTCGCTGATCAGCCGGTTGATCACCGCGACCACCGCCTCCGAGGCCGGGAACAGCATCAGCAGTGCGCCGATCGCGGCCAGCCAGCCCGAGCCCGCGGGCAAGGCGGCGCCATGCCCCAACACCCACGCGACCAGCGCGACGCTGCCGCCGGCCAGGACGGCGAGGTAGGCGGGCAGCGCGGCGCGCCGACGCAGCGAGCGCCACGCGCGCACGCTCGGTTCGCTCAGGCCGAGTCGATGCGCGAACTCGGCGCGCCCGCCGCCGTGCAGCCAGTGCGCGGCGGCACAGGCGTCGCCGCCGCTGCGCATCAGCTCGAGCAGCACCTGCGCGACCTCGGTCTCGCCGCGGCCGCTCTGGCGCGCCAGCGCCTCGATCGCGTGCAGCGTGTCGTCGCGGGTGTCGCTGCGCTCGGCCTCGAAGGCCGGCGCGGCGAGCAGCATCTGCATCGTCGCGCTGGTGTGCTCGACGATCTCGGCCCAGTCGGCATTGCCGATCAGGCGCAGCGAGCCGATCGCGTTGCTGACGCTGAGGTTGTCGGCGGCCTGCTCGGCCGGCTGCTGCACTTGCGCGGCGGCGAGGTCGGGCAGACGGCCGAGCAGCCAGTCGTGATAACCGGTCAGCCCGGTCGCCTGATGGTCCTGCAGGCGCTGTGCGAGCTGCAGCAGGAAGATGCGGCCGACGCCGCGCCGCTCGAGCAGCGCGAGCAGCGCGTCGAGGCGCTCGAGCGAGTAGGTCTCGAGCCGGTCGCCGACCAGGTTGGCGAGCTCGCGCGCCGCCTTGTTCGTGGCCAGGCGCTCGGCGAGGCGACGCAGGTTCTCGACCAGCACCACGCGCAGCGTCGTCGGCAGCGCCCACAGCTCGCCGAGCGTCAGCGCCCGCACCTGCTGGTAGGCGGCGAGGTAGGTCGTCAGCAGCTCTTCGTCGAACGCGCCGTCGGCATGCGCGACGAACGCCCACGCGACGCCGTAGACGCGCGGCAGGCCGGCGAGCGGCTCGTCGATCAGCACCGGCAGGCGGCGGAAGTAGCGCCGCGGCAGACCGTCGTGGATCTCCTTGAGCTGCGCCTCGATCAGGTGGAAGTTGTCGAGCAGCCACTCGGCCGCGGGGCTGACGTGGTAGCCGGTCGCGGCCTGCGCGCCGATGTATTGCTGGGCCTCGCGCAGCACCGCGATGTTCTCGGCCAGGCGCGGGAAGAACGCCTGCGAGCGGCGGCCCGCCAGTTCGGCGCGATGCGTCTCGGCCAGGCTGCGGCCATGCTGCGCGAAGCGCTCCGGCCCGAAGATCTCGGAGCGGTTGGGCGCCTCGACGGCGCCGCGCGCGCCATCGAGCATGTCGAGCAGGGAGTCAGGAGCGTCGGGAACCAGTCGCAGCAGGTCTGCGGATCGCGTCATGCCGCATGCGTCACAGCATGATCGCTGCCAGGCCGATCAGCGCGCTCGCGATGCACAGGGTCGTCACGAAGCGCGGCGCGACGAAGTCGTGCACCGCATCGGCGGTGCAGCGCACGCTGAACCAGCGGTCGCGCGAGCCGTTGCAGCGGCTCACGTGGGCGCCGAGTTCGCGCAACTCGGCCGGCGCGGTGTCGGAGGCGTCGGCAGCGACGGCGGTGGTCCAGCGGGGCGGGGGTGCGGCGATGGCATGCATGGACTTCTCCGAGAACAGCGAAACTGATGCTACGAAGGGTGAGGCTGCGGGTCTGTCGGCCCGCGCGTTCGGGCCCCGTAGGACGATGCGCACTGTCCGGGACGACCGAAAACACGCGGGGGCACGGACGTGGGAATCGCCGCCCAAACGGTGGTGCGGCAAGCCTCAAAAAAAAAGCGCGCCGAAGCGCGCTTTCAAAAGACCCCACGGTGGGAGAACCGGCCACGCAGATGCACGGCGAAGGGGTCGTTGGAGGTGATCTACGACGCGAGCGGGTCGGCTCCTGCGTCTGATGGGGTGGCCGCGGCGGCGGCGGACGCGCGCGCCCGCGGCGAAGAGGAGGAAGCGACGAGCATCGTCAGCCACGATTCGAGCGGCAGGTTCGCCGCCACCCGCGCCGCGAGTTGCGGCGCGAGCCCGGCGAACAGCGCCGAGCGGAAGATCCAGCGCCACGGGCGCGCCCGGGCCAGCCCGGCGCCGATGACAGCGGCGCCGAGCATGAGCCACCACGGGTGGCGCTGCGCGATCGGCCGCACCACCGCGCCCGACGCTTCGCCGGCAACGCGGCCCATCGGGCGCAGCGGATGACTCGCCCACCACGACGCGACCGAGTCGACGACGTCGCGCACCAGCGGCAGGCTGCGCCAGCGCAGCCAGAGGGCTTCGAGCGTTCCGGTGCGCGCGGCTCTGCGATGAACGCTCGATTGCGGCGGCGGCGACATCGCGAGGCGCAGCCGCTGCCGCGACGCTTCGACGCGCAAGGTGGCCACGCTCATGCCGCACTCACTTCGCGCAGCATCCCGAGATCGGCGGCGACCTGCTGCTTGAGGTCGGCGAAGGCAGGCTCGTTCGCTGGCTTGCCGGCCAGCGCGCAGATCAGCGCGACCACCGCCGGCACCGCCGGCGCCACGATCAGCGCCCAGCCGGCCTGCAGATTCGCCGCGGGCGTCACCGCCCACAGCATCAACGACACGCCGGCCAGCACCGCGGCAACCCCGACCAGGCACAACGCCAGCGCGAGAAGCAGCACGCGCCGTTTCCACGCGGCGGCGGCGCGGCCGAGTTCGTCGCTCACCAGACCGGCGTAAGCCTCCGCATGGTCGGCCAGCAACTGAGGCTGCGTGGCGACCAGACGCAGAAGCGGATGGATCATGGTGCGGGGACGGCGCGCAGGTCGAGAAGGCGATCGGTCGAGAAGGGCGGGCGGTTCGGGCCGGGTTCGGTCAGTCGACGCCGCGCGAGCGGCTCATCAGGCTGACCAGCGCCATCAGCGCGGCGCCGGTGGCCGCGGCGATCAGCATCGCCTTGACCGGCTCGTCCTTGATGTAGCCGACGGTCGTGTCTTGGGCACGCAGCGCCCTCTCGCGCAGCTGCGCCGAGGTCTCGCGCACTGCATCGGCGCCGCGTTGCGCGGCCGCGCCGGCCTGGCTCGTGAGGCGCTCGATCAGCGGGGCGGCTTGCTCGCGCGCGCTGTCGACCTTGTCGCTCAGCCGGTCGAGCGCGCTGTTCGTAGCGGTCTGGGTCGAGCGGATCGCGCTGCTGGCGGTGTCGGCGGCGTGCTCGACGAGCGTGGCGGCGCCCTGGCCCAGCGGCTGAATGGTGGAAGCGGTACTCATGATCGAACTCCTGGAGTCAGTGGTGGGCAGCGGGCTGGCGCGCGGCATGTGCCGCGACGTCATCCTTTTCGAATCAGACCGAACAGGAAGCTGGCCACGGCCAGGATCGCGAACAGCACGAACAGCAGCTTGGCGATGCCGGCGGCGCCGGCAGCGATGCCGCCGAAGCCGAACAACGCGGCGATCAGCGCGATCACGAAAAAGACAACGGCGTAGTGCAACATGGCAGGCCTCCTGAAAGGTCGAAGCGGTCGAAGCGGCGATGCGCTTCCGTTCACTCTGGTCGCAGCAGGATTGGTGCGATGAAAGGAGTGTCGGCCGCACGCTTGAGCGGCACGATAGGGCGCGTCGCCGCTGCGCTGTCGGGGGAGCGTCTCAGGCGCTGTAGGACGCGGCCGACGCCTGCAGCCCCTCGGGCGCGGTACCCGATTCGGGCAGGATGGCGCGGATCAGCGTGCCCTTGCCGGGCGACGATTCCAGCGTCAGCTTGCCCCCTTCGGTCTCGAGGCGATAGCGCATGCCGAGCAGGCCGTGCGCGCTGACGCGCGGCGCGTTCGCGTCGAAGCCGACGCCGTTGTCGCGCACCGAGACCCGCACCTGGCCGTCCTGCGAATCGAGGCGCACCTGCACGACGCTGGCGCGCGCGTACTTGCTGATGTTGGTCAGTGCCTCCTGCACGAGCCGGTACACCGTCAGCTCGCCGCTCGGGCGCAGGCGCACCGGCTCGAAGTTCGCATCGACCTTGAGCTCGCTGCGCTCGCCCCACTCGCGCACCAGGATGTCGAGCGCGGCGACCAGGCCGAGGTTGCTCAGCGACGAGGGCCGCAGGTCTTCGATGATGCGGCGCTTCAACGCGATGCCGCTGTTCAGGCCGTCGCTCAGATGCTGCAGCCGCTCGGCGATCTCGGGCGTCCCCGCACCGAGGCGCGACTTGAGCCGGGCAACGTCGAGCTTGGCGGCGGTGAGCAATGCGCCGAGTTCGTCGTGCAGCTCGCGCGCGAGGCGGTGGCGCTCGTCCTCGCGCACCGACTGCAGGTGGCGGGCGAGGTCGGTCAGCTGCGCGGTGCGTGCCAGCACCTCGCGCTCGAACTGGTCGCGCTCGATCTGCACGAGGCGGCGCTGCTCTTCGCGCTGGCGCACGAGTGCGGTGGTCTGGCGCAGGTACATGAACAGCGCGAGCAGGCTCAGCGCCGTCATCGCCGAGACGCCGATGCGATTGAGCAGCAGCGTCTGCGACAGGCTCTTGCGCGAATCGACGACCTTGGCCGATTCGATCTCGAGCAGCTGCTCGCTGAGCGTGCGCACCGTGTCCATCTGTTCCTTGCCGATGTTGCTCAGCAGCAGGTTGTGCCACGCGTCGTCCTTGCCGTCCTCGCGCAGCTTCAAGGTCTCGGCGAGTTCGGACAGCTTCTCGCGAGCGGCGCTCCCGACCCGCTGCATCAGCTTGCCGGCGTTCGGGTCGGCGCGGTAGTAGTCGTTGAGCCACGCGAGCATCTCGCGCACGCGCACCTGCGCCTCGGTGTAGGGGGCCAGGTATTCGGGGCGACCGGTCAGCAGGAAGCCGCGCTCGCCGGTCTCGGCATCGGTGAGGCTGCGCCACAGCACCTGGATGTTGGTGCGCGCCAGGTTGCGCTGGCCGAGCGCCTCGAACGCGCCGATCGCCTGCTGGTACGAACTCTCGCTGATCACGAACATCGCCAGCGCCGCCAGCGCTGCGAGTGGGAACGCGAAGGGGCTACCGCGCAGCAGGGGAAGCAACTTCATTGGCGTCGGCATCCCGGGCCCCTTAAACTGTGCGCATCCGTTACTTTGAGCGCCTGCGCACCATGATCCGTATCGCCATCATCGACGACCATGCGATCGTAAGGGCTGGCCTGCGCCAGTTCTTCTCGGAGCAGGTCGACCTCACGGTCGTGGCCGAGGCCGCGAGCGGCAAGGAGGCGATTGACATCGTCCGCAAGGGCCAGGTCGACGTGATCGTGATGGACCTGTCGATGCCCGACCAGAGCGGCGTCGACGCGCTCTCGGCGATCAAGGCGCGCGCGCCCGATCTGCCGGTGCTGATTCTTTCGGGTTTCCCGGAAGAGCACTACGCGACCACGCTGCTGCGCCAGGGCGCGAGCGGTTACCTGAACAAGGAATGCGACCCGGAAGAAATCGTCAAGGCGATCCGCACCGTGTTCCGCGGCCGCAAGTACATCACCGCCGGCGTGGCCGAACTGCTCGCCGACGGGCTCGGCGGTGCGGGCGACAAGCCGGCGCACGAGCAGCTGTCGGAGCGCGAGTTCCAGGTGTTCCTGCGCCTGGCCAAGGGCGAGACGATCGGGCACATGGCCGACAGCATGTCGCTGAGCGTCAAGACCGTCAGCACCTACCGCACGCGGGTGATGGAGAAGATGAACCTGGCGTCGAACAGCGACCTGACCTACTACGCGCTGAAGAACGGCCTGATCCAGTAGCCGGGTCACGTCATACGGGCGAGAGTTCGGCGTGGCCGGTATGGCCGTCGGCGAGCCGCGCGCAGTACAGGATCAGCGCGTCGATCTCGTTCGACTTGTCGAACACGCGGTCGGCGCCGAGGTCGAGGCACTTGCGGCGCATGTCGGGTGTGGCGTAGTTGCTCAGCACCACCAGGCTCATCGGGCGCTGCAGCGAACTCGCGGCGCGCAACACGCCCAGCCCCGAGCCGCGCTTCAGGAAGATGTCGATGATCACCAGATCGCAGGCGTTGGCTTCGCTGCTGAGCCAGCCGACGGCCGCGGGCTCGTCCTCGGCCGAGGCGATCACCTTCACCGGCGCCAGCTCCTCGAGCGCCGCGGTCAGGTTTTCGCGGATGACTGCGCTGTCTTCGACGATGAGGGCTTTGAGAGGCGGCATGTCCGATGGGGGAGGTCTTGCAACAACAGAGGAACGATTCGCGGGCGTCTTTCAACCCGCAGCCTCCGGCCGGATCGTGCCTGCCCTCCATGCCCTGCGGCATGCGATTCTTCCGTACTTTTGGCAGTGCTACAAACCGGCAACGGCCCGGTGCAACGTCGGACGCGTCCTACACGCGCCGCGCCGCGCGTGTGCTAGGCCGCCGCGGCGAGAATCGACCGATGACCGCGCGCTTCCTTCGTCTCGTCGCTGCCGGCCTCGTCAGTCTGCTGATGGCTGCCGCGGCGGTGGGCGCGCCGGTGGTCGTCGGCTCGAAGCGCTTCACCGAGTCGTACATCCTGGGCGAGGTCGTGCGCCAGACGCTCGCCGCGCAGGGCATCGCGGCCGAGCACCGGCAAGGCCTGGGCAACACCGGCATCCTCGAGCAGGCGCTGGCGAGCGGCGCGGTCGACGTCTACCCCGAGTACACCGGCACGATCGTGC
>DATMIN010000005.1:0-2603 GCA_035554275.1 Burkholderiaceae bacterium | reverse complement strand
ATGGATCGTCGACTATGCCGCTTCGCTCTTTTATGCTGGCCGATCGCATCAGTATCTTGTCGTGACCCGGGTGCTCGCAATATTGATTTCGCTCATAGTGGCAATGCTGCTGTTCCACTTCGTCGAGCGCCGTTGGGCGCGAAACTTGGTAACTGGAAACGACTTTTTGCCGCGACGGCGTCGTCACCCACTTTAGTCAGTGAATCTCTATGATGACCGGCGCGTGATCGCTCGGCCGGTCGTTCTTGCGCGTCGGCCGGTCGATCACGCAGCTCGTCACGCGCGCCTTCAGCGCCTCGCTGACGAGCACGTGGTCGATGCGCAGGCCCTTGTTCTTCTGGAACCCGAGCATGCGGTAGTCCCACCACGTGAAGTGCTTCGGGCCGGCCTCGAACAGGCGGAACGCATCGTGCAGGCCGCCCGCGATCAGCGCCTTGAAGTGCGCGCGTTCTTCGGGCGTGCACAGCACCTGGCCGGCCCACAGCACCGGGTCGTGCACGTCGCGGTCTTCGGGCGCGATGTTGTAGTCGCCGAGCAGCGCGAGCTGCGGGTGCGCGGCCTGCTCGGTCAGCAGCCACGCGCGCAGCGCGGCGAGCCACGCGAGCTTGTACGGGAACTTGTCGCTCTCGACCGACTGCCCGTTCGGCACGTAGACGCCGACCAGCCGCACCCCGTCGACGGTGCCGGCGATCACGCGCGCCTGCGCGTCGTCGTGGCCGGGGATGTTGCGCAGCACGTCGGTCGCCGGCGTCTTGCTGAGCAGCGCGACGCCGTTGTATGTCTTCTGGCCGAAGCACTCGACGTGGTAGCCGGCGTCGACGAGCTCGGCGCGCGGAAACTTGTCGTCGGTGAGCTTGGTCTCCTGCAGGCACACCGCGTCGGGCTGATGCGCGCGCAGCCAGTCGAGCAGCTGCGGCAGGCGCACCGCGAGCGAGTTGACGTTCCAGGTGGCGATCTTCATGCGGCGGCGTCGGGGCTTGATGTACGCGAAGCCCGCGGCGTCTTGCGCCGCGGACGCCTGATTCTGCGACGATCCCGGGGTTGACGCCATCGCCAGGAGACCCCCGCATGAAGAGACTGCTCGTCGCTGCTGCCGCCGCGCTGCTGGTCGCCGCCCACGCGATCGCCCAGACCACGAGCGACGGCATCGCCGAGTACCGCGCGATGCTGGCCGACGGCAACCCGGCCGAGCTGTGGCAGGCCAAGGGCGAGGCGCTGTGGAAGACGCCGCGCGGCCCGAAGAACGCCACGCTGCAGCAATGCGATCTCGGGCTCGGGCCGGGCGTGGTCAAGGGCGCGTTCGTGACGCTGCCGCGCTGGTTCAAAGACACCGGCCGCGTGCAGGATCTCGAGTCGCGCCTGCTGACCTGCCTGCAGGAACTGCAGGGGTTCGACGCCGCCGAGATCGCGAAGACGCCGTTCGGCCGCGGCGAACAGGCCAGCCTCGAGAGCCTGGTCGCGTGGATCTCGTCCGAGTCGATGGGCATGGCGTTCGCGCTGCCGCAGGGCCACGCCGAGGAGCGCGCGATGTACGAGGCCGGCAAGCGCATCTTCTATTTCCGCGCCGGGCCGTACGACTTCGCGTGCGCGTCGTGCCACAGCCAGGCCGGCAAGCGCATCCGCCTGCAGGACCTGCCCGAGCTGACTACCGCGAAGGGCGCCGGCGCCGGCTTCGGCGCGTGGCCCGCGTACCGCGTCTCGAGCGGCGAGTTGTGGAGCCTGCAGCGGCGCCTGAACGACTGCTTTCGCCAGCAGCGCTTCCCGTACCCGGGCTACGGCTCGGATGCGACCGTCGCGCTCGGCGTCTACATGGGCGTCACGGCGCGCGGCGCAGCCTCGATCGCGCCCGCGCTGAAGCGCTGACCGGAGACAACAACATGACGACGACCCTTCGCCAATTCATCGCGATCACCGCGACGGCTGCCATCGCGATCGCCGCGGGCTGCGCCGCGTCGCCCTCGCCGGCCGAGGCCGACCAGGCCGCGCTCGCGATGATCAAGCGCTCGTTCCGCGAGCAGGGCCAGGCGACGCTCGACCGGCTCGACCAGGACGCGCTGCAACGCGCCTGCTCGGCCGAAGCCCCGCCGCCGCCCGACCTGGCGCGCAAGCTCGAGGCCGAGGCGCTCGCGACGATCAAGCCGCCGTCCACCGGCGGCTATATCGGCGACTGGAAGGAAGGCGAGAAGCTGGCGCAGAACGGCCGCGGCGCGACCTGGACCGACCCGGTCGGTTCGCCGAATGGCGGCAACTGCTACAACTGCCACCAGATCGGCCAGGCCGAGATCTCGTACGGCACGCTCGGGCCGAGCCTGTACAACTACGGCAAGCTGCGCGGCGTGAAGGACCCGGCCGATCCGGCCGCGGCGCCGATCGTCCAGTACACCTGGGGCAAGCTCTACAACGCGAAGGCCTACAACGCCTGTTCGGGCATGCCGCGCTTCGGCCACGAGAAGCTGCTGAGCGAACAGCAGATGCGCGACCTGATGGCGCTGCTGCTCGACCCGAAGTCGCCCGTCAATCAGTGACGCGCCGCGCGTGAACCTCGGTCGGCGCGAGTTCCTGCAAATCCTCGCCGCGGCGTCGGCCGCCGGCATGGCGCTCGA
>DATMIN010000004.1:0-4285 GCA_035554275.1 Burkholderiaceae bacterium | reverse complement strand
CGCGGCGCAGAGGCACGCGAGCGCGGCGCGGAGGCCGGGCTCGCCTCGGGCGCCGCGGGCGCGTCGTCGTCAGCGGGCGGGTGGGCTTTGGCCATCGTCGTCGGGCTCGTGCTTCAGGTACAGGGTGGCAAGCGGCGGCAGCGTGACTTCGATGGAGTGTGCACGACCATGCCACGCGACGCCCGAAGCCTCGACGCCGCCGAGGTTGCCCAGGCCCGAGCCGCCGTAGTCGCGCGCGTCGCTGTTGAGCAATTCGCGCCAGCGGCCGGCGTGCGGCACGCCCAGGCGGTAGCCCTGGCGCGGCACCGGCGTGAGGTTGCAGACGACGAGCACCGGCGCGGCGCCGACCGCATCAAGCGGCGGCTTGCGCAGGAACGCGATCACGCTCGCCTGCGCATCGTCGAGCGCGATCCACTCGAAGCCGTCGGCCGAGAAGTCGAGGCCGTGCAGCGCCGCGTCGCCGGCGTACAGGCGGTTCAGGTCGGCGACGAGCCGCATCACGCCGGCGTGCGCGGGCGCATCGAGCAGCGCCCAGTCGAGTTCGCCGTCGTGCGCCCACTCGCGCCGCTGCGCGAACTCGCCGCCCATGAACAGCAGCTTCTTGCCCGGGTGCGCCCACAGGTAGCCGTACATCGCGCGCAGGTTCGCGAACTGCTGCCAGTCGTCGCCCGGCATCTTGTTCAGCAGCGAACCCTTGCCGTGCACGACCTCGTCGTGCGACAGCGGCAGCACGAAGTTCTCGTGGAACGCGTAGACCATCGAGAACGTGATCTCGCCCTGGTGGTGCTTGCGGTGCACCGGCTCGCGCGCGAAGTACGCGAGCGTGTCGTGCATCCAGCCCATGTTCCATTTCATGTCGAAGCCCAGGCCGCCGCTCGCCGCCGGGCGCGAGACGCCGGGCCACGCGGTCGACTCCTCGGCGATCGTCAGCGCGCCCGGGTGCTCGCGTGCGACCGCCTCGTTGAGCACGCGCAGGAACGCGACCGCCTCGAGGTTCTCGCGGCCGCCGTAGCGGTTCGGGATCCATTCGCCGTCGCGGCGCGCGTAGTCGAGGTACAGCATCGAGGCGACCGCGTCGACCCGCAGCGCATCGATGTGGAAGCGCTCGAGCCAGAACAGCGCCGACGACAGCAGGAAGCTGCGCACCTCGTCGCGGCCGAGGTTGAAGATGCTCGAGTTCCACTCGGGGTGGAAGCCCTGGCGCGGGTCGGCGTGCTCGTACAGGTGGGTGCCGTCGAAGTGCTGCAGGCCGTGCGCGTCGGTCGGGAAGTGCGACGGCACCCAGTCGAGAATCACGCCGATGCCGCGCGCATGCAGATGGTCGACGAGGTAGGCGAGATCTTCCGGCGGCCCGTAGCGCGCGGTCGGCGCGAAATAGCCGGTGGTCTGGTAGCCCCACGAGCCGTAGAACGGATGCTCGGTGACCGGCATCAGCTCGACGTGTGTGAAGCCGAGCATCGCGACGTGATCGGCGAGCGCATCGGCGAGCGCGCGCCAGCCGAGAAAGCCGCCGTCGCTGCGGCGCCGCCACGAGCCCGGATGCACCTCGTAGATCGACATCGGCGCGCGCGCCGCGTCATGCCGCGCGCGGCGCTGCAGCCAGGCGGCGTCGCTCCACGCGAACTCGGGCGACCACAGGCGCGAGGCCGTCGCCGGCGGCTCCTCGGCGTACAGCGCGAACGGGTCGGCCTTGTCGGCGGCGTGGCCCGACGCATCGACGACGCGGAACTTGTAGGTCGCACCCGCCGCCGCGGCCGAGACCGCGCCCTCCCACACGCCGCTGCCGTCGTCGCGGCGCGCCAGCGGGTCGGCGGCGGCGTTCCAGCCGTTCCACTCGCCGATCACCGACACCGCACGCGCGTTCGGCGCCCAGACCGCGAAGCGCGCACCGGCGCCGTCGGGCAGCAGCCGCCCGCCGAGCTTGTCGGCCAGACCGGTGTGCGTGCCTTCGCGCAGCAGGAACAGGTCGAGATCGCCGAGCCGCTGCGTCGGTGCCGGCTGCGACGGCACCGGCGCGCGCAGCGCCGGCGACGCGCCGTTCGCGGGGCGTCGCATCGCCGCGCCCGGCACGCTTACGGCGCGCTGGCGGTCGACGCCGGGGCCGACGCCATCGGCGCCGCGCTCGGCGTCTCCGCCGACGAGGTGCTCGGGGTCGGCGGCTTCTTGTCGCAGCCGCTCAGGCCGAGCGCGCCGACGAAGGCGAGAGCGATGAGCGAGGCAGAGGTCTTGTTCATGATGGGGCGTCCGTCTTGAGTGGGTCTGTCGGGTCGCCGGGCGAGGCAAAGACCAAGCTCGCGTCGCCGAACGACCACCGCAGGCTAGATCGCGACCCGCACGCCGCGCGTCGGAACTTCGGGGCAATCCGTGTAGGACGCGATGACGGGCCGGCCGATCCGCAACAAGACTTTGCCGGGCCCGACACACGATGCGCCGCGCTGCGGCATCATTTGCGAGGCTTTTCACTCACATCGTCGCGTCCGCGCGGCGCGCCCCATGTCCTTCGACCTCGTCTTCTTCGGCGGCACCGGCGACCTCGCGTGGCGCAAGCTGATGCCCGCGCTGTTCCAGGCGTTCCGCCACGCCAAGCTGCCCGAGGGCGGCCGCATCCTCGCGGTCGCGCGCCACGAGCAGAGCGACGCGCAGTACCGCGCGTGGCTGAAGGAGCGCTTCCGCGAGGTCGACGACGAGGCCAAGCGCCCGAGCGACGCCGAGTTCGCCGCGTTCGCCGAGCTGCTGCACTACCGCCAGCTCGACCTGTCGCAGCCCGAGCACTACCAGCGGCTGAAAGACTGGCTCGACGAGCGCCAGGCCGACACCGCGGTGCTGTACCTCGCGACCAGCCCGTACCTCTTCACGCAGATCTGCACGCAGCTCGGCGCGGCCGGGCTGAACGGGCCGCGCATCCGCATCGTGCTCGAGAAGCCGCTCGGCCACGACCTGGCGAGCGCGCAGGAGATCAACCGCGTCGTGCGCTCGGTGTTCCAGGAGACGCAGGCGCTGCGGATCGACCACTACCTCGGCAAGCCGTCGGTGCAGAACCTCGTCGCGCTGCGCTTCGGCAACGTGCTGTTCGAGCCGCTGTGGCGGCGCGAGAGCATCGCCAACGTGCAGATCACGATCGCCGAAGACCTCGGCGTGGGCACGCGCGGCGACTTCTACGACCAGACCGGCGCGCTGCGCGACATGATCCAGAACCACGCGCTGCAATTGCTGACGATGGTGGCGATGGAGCCGCCGGCGAGCGTCGAGGCCGACGCGATCCGCGACGAGAAGCTGAAGGTGCTGAAGTCGCTGAAAGCCTTCACCGAAGAGAGCGTCGCGCGCGACGTGGTGCGCGGCCAGTACCGCGCCGGCAACGCGCGCGGCGAGAAGGTGCCGGGCTACCTCGAGGAGGCGAAGGTGCCGGCCGGCAGCCCGACCGAGACCTTCGTCGCGCTGCGCACCGAGGTGCAGAACTGGCGCTGGGCCGGCGTGCCGTTCTACCTGCGCACCGGCAAGCGGCTGGCGACGCGCGACGCGCAGATCGTCGTCAACTTCCGCCCCACGCCGCACTACATCTTCCCCGGCCTCGACCGCGCGAACCGGCTCGTGATCAACCTGCAACCGGAAGACGGCCTCGAGCTGCACCTGCTCGCGGCGAAGGGCACCGGGCAGCACGAGCAGCTGTCGCCGGTGTCGCTCGACCTCGACTTCGAGAAGGCGTTCGCCGAGAACCGCGTCGGCGCCTACGAGCGGCTGCTGCTCGAGGCGATCGCCGGGCGGCTCAACCTGTTCGTGCGCAGCGACGAGCAGGAGCAGGCGTGGCGCTGGGTCGAGCCGGTGATCGACGCGTGGGCGCGCGACGGCGCCGGGCCGCGGCCGTACGCGGCCGGCACCTGGGGGCCGGCGGCGGCGAGCGCGCTGGTCGCGCGCGACGGGTTCGCGTGGGCCGAAGAAGAGTGAGAGGCTGGGAGAGCGACGTTGCGCCGTTACAGCGCCGGCGCGTCGGCGACGACGAGCTCGACCACGTCGCTCTGCAACACACCCGCCGCGTGCAGCCGCGCGACGGCGATGCCGTGGCCGATCAGGTAGTCGCGCGTCGACAGCGCGCGCTCGCGCGCGAGCGTCGCGCTGCGTGCTTCGGCGTCGGGCGGCGTGCTGATGCGCAGCTTCGAGGCTGACGCCGCCTGACTGCGCGCGATGCGCTCGAGCACCGCGGCGAGCGGCTTCTTGACGCTCGACTCGGCGCGATCGAAGCAGTAGCGCCGCGGCACGGTGACACGCAGGCTGCCGTCGGCCTGCATCG
>DATMIN010000003.1:0-3461 GCA_035554275.1 Burkholderiaceae bacterium | reverse complement strand
GTGGCCGGGGCCGTAGACGCTGTCGACGCCGTAGCTCGCGCTCGCGACCTTGGCGTCGTCGGCATGCGCGGTGTCGAACTCCCAGTGCTCGATCTTGTTGACCGCGACGCCGCCGACGCGCACCGTGCCGCGCTCGCCGAGCAGCGTGATGCTGCCCTCGAAGTTCTTCTTGTGGGTCAGCATCGTGACGTTGACCGAAGCCAAGGCACCGCTGCGCAACCGCAGGCTCATCACGCCGGTGTCTTCGGCCTCGATGTCGCGCGCGAGTGTGGCGGTATAGGCGTGCACGTTGTCGACCGGGCCGACCAGCCAGTCGACCATGTCGACGTAGTGGCTCGCCTGGTTCATGAAGGCGCCGCCGTCCATGTCCCAGCGGCCGCGCCAGCGGGCGGCGTCGTAGTAGCTCTGCGGGCGCGTCCAGAACACGTTGACGTTGACGAGCGCGAGGCGCCCGAAGCGCCCGGCCTCGACCGCGCGCTTGACGAGCTGCAGCGTCGCGTTGAGCCGGTTCTGCTTGACGACGAAGAGCTTGACGTTGGCGTCGCGGCAGGCGCGCACCATCGCGACGCCTTCGTCCCACTTCGTCGCCATCGGCTTCTCGCTCATCACGTGGCGGCCGGCCGCGGCCACCTTGCAGGCCTGGCGCGAATGCAGGCCGCTCGGCGTGGCGAGGACGACGATCTCGGCGTCGCTGCCCGCGAGCAGCGCGTCGAGCGAGGCGAAGCCGGGCGCGCCGGTGGCGGCCACGGCGGCGGCGAGGTGGGCTGGGTCGGTGTCGCACACCGCCACCAGCTCGGCACGCGCGGCGTGCTGCGTCAGCGCCGCGAAGTGGCTCTGCGCGATGCGGCCGCAGCCGACCACGGCGAAGCGCAAACGGCGGGAAGAAGCATCGGGGGCAGCGGTCATCGGGGGTCGGGACAAGCCCGCAGGCAACGCGCGAGTTTATCGGTGGCACGGCTCGGGCGCCCCGGCAGTGATGCGCTGGTGCCGATTTGATGCTATGGTGCTAACACCGCCGCTCACCATCAACCGCGTCGACCGACCGCCATGCGAACGACCCTCAATCTTGCCGATGATGCCCTGCTGGCCGCCAAACAGGTCGCCGCGCGCGAGCGCGTGTCGCTCGGTGAGGCGGTATCGCAATTGGTGCGCGCCGGCGCCGGCGCTCAGCAGCCGATGCGAACCCGTGCGCTGCCGTTGCGCGGCCGCTTCGCGTTGCTGCCGAAGCGCGACGAGATCGTCACGCCCGAGCATGTGCGCGAGCTGATGGATCGCGAGGGCATTTGAGAAGGTGCGTGCCCTGCTCGACGTGAACGTCTGGGTCGCGCTGTTCGACGATGCGCACCTGTTCTCGGCGCAGGCCAACGCGTTCATCGACAAACCCGGCGTGAAGATCGCCACCTGCCCGTTGGTCGAGAACGCTGTGATCCGGGTCTTGAACCTGCCCAGCTACGGGCGTCGCGGCGCGGTCGGGCTGACGCTGGTGCGCGAGCGCCTGCGCCAGGCGTGCGACGAACTCGACCACGAATTCTGGCCCGACGACGTGTCGCTTCGAGACGCGACCCGGGTCGACTTTTCACGTGTGCACGGCCATCAGCAGATCACCGATGTCTATCTGCTCGCGATGGCGGTGAAGCACGGGGGTTGCCTCGCGACCTTCGACCGTGCAATTGCGCTGTCGGCCGTCGTCGGCGCGCAGCCGAGGCATCTGAAGGTGTTGTGACGCCGCGGTCGCCGCGCGCGCGGCCGGCGGCGAGCGCTACCGCCACCTCCGGTGCGGCCCCGCCCCGCCCCTAAAATCGCCCGCTGATCGAGAGCCCCGCATGACCGACGAGAACCCGCTGATCACCGAACGCCGCGAGAAGCTGGCCGCCATCCGGCGCCAGGGCGTCGCGTTCCCGAACGACTTCAAGCCGAAGCACCACGCGGCCGAGCTGCTGCGCGTGCACGGCGAGCGCGCGAACGAAGAGCTCGAGCCGCTCGCCGCGCCGGCTGTCGTCGCCGGCCGGCTGATGCTCAAGCGCGTGATGGGCAAGGCGAGCTTTGGCACGCTGCAGGACGGCTCGGGGCAGATCCAGCTGTTCGTCACGCGCGACGCGATCGGCGAAGAAGCCTACGACGCGTTCAAGCGCTGGGACCTGGGCGACATCGTCGGCGCCGAGGGCACCCTCTTCAAGACCAAGACCGGCGAACTCTCGGTGCGCGTGACCACGCTGCGGCTGCTGACGAAAAGCCTGCGCCCGCTGCCCGACAAGTTCCACGGCATGGCCGACCAGGAGCAGAAGTACCGCCAGCGCTATGTCGACCTGATCACCGACCCCGACGCACGCGCGCGCTTCGCGGCGCGCAGCAAGGTGCTGAGTTCGATCCGGCAGTTCATGGTCGAGCACCACTTCATGGAAGTGGAGACGCCGATGCTGCACCCGATCCCGGGCGGCGCGAACGCCAAGCCGTTCGTCACCCACCACAACGCGCTCGACCAGCAGATGTTCCTGCGCATCGCGCCCGAGCTGTACCTGAAGCGGCTGATCGTCGGCGGCTTCGAGCGCGTGTTCGAGATCAACCGGAGCTTCCGCAACGAGGGCGTGTCGGTGCGGCACAACCCCGAGTTCACGATGATGGAGTTCTACGCGGCGTACTGGACCCACCACGACCTGATGGACTTCACCGAAGAGGTGCTGCGCCACGCCGCGCGGGTGGCGACGGGCTCGGCGGCGCTCACCTACGCGGGCCAGGCGGTCGCGCTCGACCAGCCGTTCGCGCGGCTGTCGGTGCGCGATTCGCTCGTCAAGCACGCCGGGCTGAGCGCGGCCGAGGCCGTCGACGCCGGCGCGCTGCACGCGAAGCTGAAGTCGCTCGGCAAAGACGGGGAAGGCGCCGCTGGCGACGCCTGGCCGCCCGCGCACTGGACCCTCGCCGAGCTGCAGTTCGGCCTGTTCGAGGCCGCGGTCGAAGAGCAGCTGTGGCAGCCGACCTTCATCGTCGACTACCCGGTCGAGGTGTCGCCGCTGGCGCGCGCCTCCGACACCGACCCGTCGGTCACCGAGCGCTTCGAGCTCTTCATCACCGGCCGCGAGTACGCCAACGGCTTCTCGGAGCTCAACGACGCCGAGGACCAGGCCGCGCGCTTTCGTGCCCAGGCGGCGAACAAAGAGGCTGGCGACGAGGAGGCGATGTACTACGACGCCGACTTCATCCGTGCCCTCGAGATCGGCATGCCGCCGACCGGCGGCTGCGGCATCGGCGTCGACCGGCTGGTGATGCTGCTCACCGACTCGGCGAGCATCCGCGACGTGATCCTCTTTCCGTCGCTGCGCAACGAGGCGTGACGGCGAGCGCGCACAGCACGCTCAAAAGGAAAAGGCGGACCGTGTGGTCCGCCTTTCTTTCTCAGGGCGCCCGAAGGCGGGCGCCGCTTCTCAGACGTTCCTGCGACGGCGAGCCATGAAGCCCATCGCGCC
>DATMIN010000002.1:0-10340 GCA_035554275.1 Burkholderiaceae bacterium | reverse complement strand
GTGCACGGCTTCGGCGCCGTAGCCGGCGAGCACGCCGAAGTGATGCACCTCGCGCGCCGAGCCGGTCTCGACGACCAGGCCGGCGGTCGTGCGCAACCCTTCGCGCACCAGGTGCTGGTGGATCGCCGACAGCGCCAGCAGCGCGGGAATCGCGACGAACTCGCGGCTCATCTGCCGGTCGCTGATGATCAGGATGTTGTGGCCGCTGCGGATCGCGTCGACACTCTCGGCGCACAGCGACGCGAGCTTGGCTTCGACGCCCTCGTCGCCCCAGGCCAGCGGGTAAGTGATGTTCAACTCGTAGCTCTTGAACTTCGCGCCGGTGTGCTTCTCGATCTCGCGCAGCCGCGCCATCGCCTCGAAATCGAGGATCGGCTGCGGCACCTCGAGCCGCATCGGCGGGTTCACCGCGTTGATGTCGAGCAGGTTCGGCTTCGGGCCGATGAACGACACCAGCGACATCACGATCGCCTCGCGGATCGGGTCGATCGGCGGGTTCGTGACCTGCGCGAACAGCTGCTTGAAGTAGTTGTAGAGCGGCTTGTTCTTGTCCGACAGCACCGCGAGCGGCGAGTCGTTGCCCATCGAGCCGATGCCCTCCTCGCCGGCTTGCGCCATCGGGCTGAGCAGGAACTTCAGGTCTTCCTGCGTGTAGCCGAAGGCCTGCTGGCGATCGAGCAGCGACTCGGCGTGCGCCGCGGGCTGGGCGCCGGCCGGCACGTCTTCGAGCTTGACGCGCACGCTCTCGATCCATTGCCGGTACGGCTTGGCCGATGCGAACTGGTTCTTCAGTTCCTCGTCTTCGATGATGCGGCCCTGCTCGAGATCGATCAGCAGCATCCTGCCGGGCTGCAGGCGCCACTTCTTGACGATGCGGTTCTCGGCGATCATCGGCAGCACGCCGGATTCCGACGCACCCACGACGAGGTCGTCGTCGGTGACGATGTAGCGCGTCGGGCGCAGGCCGTTGCGGTCGAGCGTCGCGCCGATCTGGCGCCCGTCGGTGAACACCATCGCGGCCGGGCCGTCCCACGGCTCCATCATCGCGGCGTGGTACTCGTAGAACGCGCGCCGCCGCTCGTCCATCGTCGCGTGCTGCTCCCAGGCCTCGGGGATCATCATCATCGCGGCGTGCGCGAGCGAGTAGCCGCTCATCACGAGCAGCTCGAGCGCGTTGTCGAACGTCGCGGTGTCGCTCTGATGCTCGAAGCTGATCGGGTAGAGCTTGGCCAGGTCGTCGCCGAGCACCGGCGACTTCATCACGCCCTCGCGCGCGCGCATCCAGTTGAAATTGCCCTTGACGGTGTTGATCTCGCCGTTGTGCGCGACCATCCGGTACGGGTGCGCGAGCGGCCACTCGGGGAAGGTGTTGGTCGAGAAGCGCTGGTGCACCAGTGCGAGTGCCGAGACGACGCGCGGGTCCTGCAGATCCTTGTAGTACTTGCCGACCTGGTCGGCGAGCAGCAGGCCTTTATAGATCACGGTGCGGCAGCTCATGCTCGGCACGTAGTACTCGCGCGAATGCGTCAGCGTGAGCTTCTGGATCGCGGCCGACGCCGTCTTGCGGATCACGTAGAGCTTGCGCTCGAGCGCGTCGGGCACGATCACGTCGGGGCCGCGGCCGATGAAGACCTGCCGGATGATCGGCTCCTTCGCACGCACCGTCGGCGACATCGGCATCTCGGCGTCGAGCGGCACATCGCGCCAGCCGATCAGCACCTGGCCCTCGGCCTTGATCGCGCGTTCGAGTTCCTGCACGCACGCGAGCCGCGACGCGTGCTCCTTCGGCAGGAAGATCATGCCGACGCCGTACTCGCCGGGCGGCGGCAGTTCGATGCCCACGGCCCCGTCAGGGGCCGTTCCGGCCCGGGCCATCTCGGCGCGGTAGTACTCGTCGGGAATCTGGATCAGTATCCCGGCGCCGTCGCCCATCAGCTTGTCGGCGCCGACGGCGCCGCGGTGGTCGAGGTTCTCGAGGATCTTCAGCCCGTGCGCGACGATGCTGTGCGCCTTCTGGCCCTTGATGTGGGCGACGAAGCCGACGCCACAGGCATCGTGCTCGGCCGACGGCTGGTAGAGCCCGGCGTGTTCTGCGGCGGCGCGCTCGGCATCGCTCGCAGCGCCCGATGACGTGGCAATAGAGTGGGTCATGGCGCGCTCCGTCGACTGCGATGGGTCGGCAAGCTTACTGCACTGCAACACGTCGCTCAAGCAGCAATAAACGGGGTCAGACACCTAATAAACAAGAGCTGTCACCTGGATCTGTTAAATAAGGGACATATCAAATCGATTTGCGTGGCCGCCCGGGCGCCGAAGGCCTCGGCCTTCGCCCGCTGCGGGTCGCGGCCTGCGCGGCGAACGCCTCCGAGCCCAACACCCAGCCGTTGAGCGCCGCACGCAAGATCGCTGCCAGCTCGGGCGCCGACGCCGGCTGCGCGACGTGGTCGCGGTAGCGCGCCTCGCGCTCGAACGGCGTGTTGCCGAGCTTCCAGTACTCGGGGTGCGCCTCGACGATCGGATCCTCGCGCCCCTCGAGGTGGTGGGCCGCGCTGCTGCTGGTCGCGTCGGCCGAGGTCGGTGCGGCGCGCGGGCCGGCAGGCTCGGACAAGCCTTCGACGAAGCGCAGGCTGCCGAGGAAGTGCCGCTGCGCCTCGATCACCGCCGACCGGAAGCGCCCTTCCCACGGCGTGCCGCTGCCGCCGTGGCGCTGGTTGAAGGCGCGGACGAAGCGCCGGCCGACCGCCTGCATCATCTGCGCGAGGCCGGCCTCGTCGCGCGGTGTCGCCAGCAAACGCACCTCGTGCGCGAACAGCCCATACGCATGCACCGCCACGCCGGCCTCGCGGGCCGCGTCGCGCAGGCTGGCGAGGTAGACGGCGCGGTCGCGCTCGTCGACGAACACGTCGTGGCCGCGCCGGCCGCGCTGGATGATCAGGTGCGCCTGCCCGGGCAGCACCATGCGTCGCAAGCGAGCCACGAACTTCCGGCTCAGGCGTCGGTCGCGAGCCCGCTGCGCCCGGCGCCGAACAGGCGGGCGTGCTCGCGCAGCGCGAAGCGGTCGGTCATGCCGGCGATGTAGTCGGCGGCGACGCGGTGCGGTTTGCGCCGGCCGAGGTGCGACGCGGGCAGCTGCGACGCGTCGCCGAGGTAGGCGTCGAACAGATCGCCGACCACGGCGCGCGCCGCTTGCGTCGTCTGCACCACGCGCGGGTGGCGGTACAGCGCGGTGCGCAGGAACGTCTTGATCGTCTGCGCCGTCTCGGCCGCCTCGGTGCTGCAGACGACCAGCGGGCCGGCGCGGCGCGCGGCGTCGGCATCGGCCGGCGCGCTCTCGCGCAGCCGCGCTGCGGTCGATTCGATCAGGTCGTGCACCTGCGCCGAGAGCATCCTTCGCAGCACCTCGAACAGCAGGCGCCGCCCCTGCAACCCCGGAAACGCCGCGAGCGCGTCGCGGTGCGCCTGGGCCAGCACCGGCACCGCGAGCAGTTGCTCGTAGACGAGCAGGCCGGAGCGCACGCCGTCGTCGAGGTCGTGCGCGTTGTAGGCGATCTCGTCGGCGAGGTTGCACACCTGCGCCTCCAGGCTCGGGCTGCTGCGGTCGAGGAAGCGGCGGCCGACGCCGCCCGGCTCGCGCGCCTCGAGCGTGCGGGCATGCCGCGCCGAGCAATGCTTGAGCACGCCCTCGCGCGACTCGAACGTGAGGTTCATGCCGTCGAACGCCGGGTAGCGCTCTTCGAGCGAGTCGACGACGCGCAGGCTCTGGAAGTTGTGCTCGAAGCCGCCGCCGTCGGGCGCCGCGGCGCGCAGCCGGGCGTCGAGCGCGTCCTGCCCGGCGTGGCCGAACGGCGTGTGACCAAGGTCGTGCGCCAGCGCGATCGCCTCGCACAGGTCTTCGTTCAGGCGCAGCACGCGCGCGGCCGAGCGCGCGAGTTGCGCGACCTCGAGCGAATGCGTCATCCGCGTGCGGAACAGGTCGCCCTCGTGGTTCAGGAACACCTGCGTCTTGTAGACGAGCCGGCGGAACGCGGTGCTGTGGACGATGCGATCGCGATCACGCTGGTAATCGTCGCGCGTCGGCGCCGGCGGCTCGGGGTGCAGGCGCCCGCGTGAGCGGGCCGGGTGGCTCGCCCACGCGGCGAGCGCGCCCGCCGCGGCCGGCGCCGCCGCATTCACGCGGTGTGCTCCTCGATCACGCGCGCGACAAGCGCATCCGGCGCGCCGCGCACGCCGGCCCGGCCCGGCGCCTCGATCACGACGAAGCGGATCTCGCCGCCGAGCGCCTTCTTGTCGATGCGCATCAGCTCGAGGTAGCGGCTGGTGCCGAGTGCCGGCCCGCGCACCGGCAGCCCGGCGCGCTCGACGACGGCGCCGATGCGCCGCGCGTAGCCGGCGTCGATCAGGCCGAGCCGCGCCGACAGATCGGCCGCCATCACCATGCCGCAGCCGACCGCTTCGCCGTGCAGCCACTGGCCGTAGCCGACGCCGTTCTCGATCGCGTGGCCGAAGGTATGGCCGAAGTTCAGCACCGCGCGGACATCGGCCTCGCGCTCGTCCTGCGCCACCACCGCCGCCTTGATCTCGCACGAGCGCTTCACGGCGTGGCGCAGCGCGGCCTTGTCGCGTGCGAGCAGCGCCTGCAGGTTCGCTTCGATCCAGCCGAGGAACGCGTCGTCGGCGATCGGGCCGTACTTGATGACTTCGGCCAGGCCGGCGGCGAACTCGCGCTCGGGCAGCGTGTCGAGCACGTCGAGATCGGCGATCACGCGCAGCGGCTGGTTGAACACGCCGATCATGTTCTTGCCGAGCGGATGATTGACGGCCGTCTTGCCGCCGACCGACGAATCGACCTGCGCGAGCAGCGTCGTCGGCACCTGCACGAACGGCACGCCGCGCATGTAGCAGGCCGCGGCGAAGCCGGTGATGTCGCCAACCACACCACCGCCGAGCGCGAACAGCGTGGCGCGACGGTCGCAGCCGGCCTCGAGCATCGCGTCGAAGACGAGGTTGAGCGTCTGCCACGACTTGTGCGCTTCGCCGTCGGGCAGCGTCACCAGCAACACCCGCGTGTAGAGCGGCCGCAGCGCGGCCAGCAGCGGCTCGGCCAGCAGCGGCGCAACGGTCGTGTTCGTCACGACGACGGCGGCGCCGCTGCGCGGCAGGCCGGCCCAGCTCGAGGGCGCGGCGAGCAGCCCTGCGCCGATCAGGATGTCGTAGCTGCGCTCGGCCAGCTCGATGCGGACGCGCTCGGTCGATTCGTGCATGCGGGCAGTGTACGAGGCCGCCTTGCCGGCCTCCATGCGCGACGCGACGCTGCGGGGTGCGGCGTCAGGGCTCGGCGCGCGGCGTGAGCACGCCGGCCAGTTCGAGCTGCATCACGATCATGTTCACCAGCGTCGCCACCGACGGCCGCCCGGTCTCGATCACGAAATGAGCGGCCTCGCGGTACAGCGGGTCGCGCTCGGCGAACATCTCGCGCAGCCGCGCGAGCGGGTCGGGCACCTGCAGCAGGGGCCGCTTGGTGTCGTGGCGCAGGCGGCGGAAGAGGTCTTCGGGGGTGGAGTGGAGGTAGATGCAGGTCGTGTCGGCCCGCAGCGCTTGCCTGGTGTCGTCATTGAGGACCGCTCCGCCTCCGGTAGCGATCACGCCATCCCGGCCACCGACAAGTTCGGCCAGGACGCCGCGCTCGATCGCGCGGAACGCCGCTTCGCCCTCTCGCTCGAAGTGGGCGCGAATCGAACAACCGAGCCGCTGCTCGATCGCCGCGTCGGAGTCGACGAACGCCACCCCGAGGCGCCGCGCCAATTGACGCCCGACGGTGGACTTACCACTGCCGGGCAGGCCGACCAGCGTGACGGGCCGCAGACGGGAAGCCTCGGATCAGTTCTTGTTGTAGCAACCGTCGGCGATGCTGCCGCCGCTCGGGTTGCTCGACATCGACGCCGGAAGTGCCGGACTCACGCCGTACGGACTGACCACAAAGGCCGGCGCCACCGTCGCTGTGAACGAGCCCTCATCGGCACCCAATCGGCCAGACCACGAGGTGCGACCTTCCGTACCGGACACCCCGGAGGCCGCCACGAGGATCTTGTAGTCGACCCAAGTGGCGACGTTCTTTGGATACTCGATCTGAATGACGGCCGTGCCATTGCTCGCGGTGAGGCTCGGGCCGACGAAGCTGACCGCGACATCGGACTTGCGCGGATCTAGCTGCCCGTTCTGATTGATGTCTTCGCTGATTCCGTTGACCGTCTCGAGAACCCCGTTGCGGTTCGTGTCTTCGTTCGGACAGGTGGGCCCCGTGAATCCGATCGCTCCAAGAACGGGTACCGGATGCAGCGCTGACGGCGAATCACGGTTCCATCCGCCCGGGCCGTCGAAGTAGCCCTTGATGTAGGCGACCAAGTCGATCGACGCCGAAAGCTGGACATTCGCCTTGGCCTGCCCTGACGAGTCCACCACAAGAACGACGAACTTCTTGATGAACGTGAGGCCACCGGTGCCATCGGAAATCGTGTTATCCGTGCCGATGCTGAGAGCCAGCGCCTCGGAGATGACCGTCAGGGTGGTCGTCACCGAGTTCGGGCAAGTCCCGGCTGCGAAATCGGTCGTCGAATAACAGGCGCGCACGATCACGCCATCCGTCGGACTCGAGCGGGTGCCCGGTATGTACGTCGTCGTTGCCACGCCGTTGCCGTCGGTGTAGACCACGTTGCTCTGGGTCGACAGCGTCCCACCGATGCTGTTTGGATCCGGCAGATCGAACCTGACGCGCACGTTCTGCACCGGCGCATTGCCAACGCCCAGGAACAGGGCACGCGCGTCCGAACGATTGGACGAACTGGTGCTGCTGTTGACGCTGACGACGCTCGGGTTCGCGGTGATAGACGCCGATTGAATCGAGCCGGCCGGCGGGACCGCTCCGCCGCTGGTTGATTGCACAAGGATTGTGCTGATGACGCTGGTGCCCCCCGCATTGGCTGTAACGGCCAGGTTGCCCGTCGTTGCCGGCGCGGTGAAGTTGTAGATGTACACGCCGCTGTTGTCCGTCAGGCCGTTGACGTCCGCAAGTCCGGCGGCCGACACCGTGATCTTTTGACCGACCATCGCCGCTGCATTCGCGTCGACTAGGCGGTACTGAATCGAATTCCCGGTGCTTCCCGGTGCCGTGACCGCCGTGATCACGTTCGCGCTCAGTTGAGCGCCGGTCACCTGAAAGCTGGCGGTTCGTACCAGCGAGCCGCTGGTCGCCGTGACGGTGATGATCCGATTGGTGCGATCGGCGCCGATCGAGACCGTCGCCGTCACCGTGCCGGCCGCTGCCGTCACCGTTCCTGATGCTTGAGCCACCGCGTTGTTGTCGACGCTGAAGGTGACAGGAACCGCTGGCAACGCATTGCGCGATGCGTCAACCGCCGTGACCGTGGCAAGCACGGTCTTGCTTCCGGAGTTATCGACACTGTTCGCGCTCAAGGACAGGCTCAGGTCCGTCGCGACGATCGGTGTCGTTCCGCCGCCGGCGCCGCCCGTTCCACTTCCGCTGCCTGTTCCAAATGGCGATGTGCCCGCTTCGCCGCTCGATCCTCCACCGCAAGCGGCCAAAGCCAACAGCACGGCCGCCGCGCCAAGCGCTTTGATAAAACTCATCGCGAGAACTCCTGGTTCAAATCGTGGGGGAGCCGAGCATCGGGCTCAACGCGCAGCAGATCGATCCGTCACGACCTTCGGGGTCAGGAAGATCAGCATCTCGGTCTTGGTGCTCGACGTCGTCCGTGTCTTGAACAGGTTGCCGAGGTAGGGAATGTCGCCGAGGAACGGCACCTTCGACACGTCCTCGCGATCGTTCTGCTCGAAGATGCCACCGATCACCACGGTGCCGCCATTTTCCACCAGCACCTTGGTTTGCACATGCTTCGTATTGATGGCAAAGCCGGCCGACCCGGCCGATGTGCCGCGGCTGTCCTTGGTCACGTCCACATCCATGATCACGTTGCCTTCGGGCGTGATCTGCGGCGTGACTTCGAGCTTCAGGTTGGCCTTGCGGAAGCTCACCGCAGTGGCGCCGCTCGAGGTGGCCGACTGATAGGGGATCTCCTCGCCCTGCTCGATCAGCGCCTTCTGCTGATCGGCGGTGATGACGCGCGGGCTCGAGACAATCTTGCCTTTGCCGTCGGCTTCCAGCGCGGAAAGTTCCAGGTTGAGGAAGCGGTTGGCACCGGCGCTGAACAACGACAGCGCGAACGTAGCCGCGTCGTTGCCGCCCTGCGGCGTCGCCGGCAGGTTGACGAAGTTCGTGTCGGAGAACGACTGGGCCGCACCGGGTTGCAGGGTTTGGGCACCGACCGCGTTGAGGTTGCCGCCGATCGAGATACGGTTGTCGCCGCCGACGCTGTAGCCCGGAATACCACCCCGGATGCCGCGCAAATCGGAAGCGCCGAGCTTGACGCCGAGCGAGCGGCCGAACGTGTCGTCCGCCACCACGATGCGCGACTCGATCAGCACCTGACGCACCGGGATGTCGATCCGGGTGATCATGTCTTGGACCTCTTGGAGCTTGGTCGGCGTGTCGCTGATGAACAGCTGGTTGGTCCGTGCCTCGTAAACGACCGTGCCGCGCGCCGAAAGAATTCGCGAATTCCCGCCGCCGCCGCCCTGGCCAGACGCCTGCCCGGTCAATCCGGCGGCCACATCCGCCGCCTTCGCATAGTTCAACTGAAACGATTGCGTCCGCACCGGCTCGAGCTGCGCGATCTGCGCCTTCGCCTCGAGTTCGATCTTTTCCTTCGCGTTCAACTCGTCCTTCGGCGCAATCAGGATCACGTTGCCCGACTTGCGCAGGCCCAGGTTCTTCGCCTGCAGGATGATGTCGAGCGCCTGATCCCAGGGCACGTCCTTCAGGCGCAGGGTCACGTTGCCGGTCACGGTGTCGCTCGTCACGACGTTGAAGTTCGTGAAGTCGGCGATCACCTGCAGCAGTGCGCGCACCTCGATGTTCTGGAAGTTCAGCGACAGTTTCTCGCCGGCGTAGCCCGGCCCTTGAACAAGCTTGTTCGGATCGACCTTGCGCTGACGCACTTCGAGCACGAACTGGTTGTCGCTCTGGTAGGCGCTGTGTTCCCAGTTGCCGCGCGGGTCGACGGTCATCCGCACGCGGTCACCGTTCTGCGTCGTCGTGATCGCCTGCACCGGGGTGCCGAAGTCGGTCACGTCGAGGCGGCGGCGCAGGTTGTCGGGCAGCGTCGAGCGCAGGAACTCGACGACGAGGCCCTGGCCCTGCTGGCGGATGTCGACGCCGACCTGGTTGTTCGGCAGCTCGACGATCACGCGGCCGGCGCCGTCGGCACCGCGGCGGAAGTCGATGTCCTTCAATGCGAGCGGGTTGCGGTTCAGGCTCGGCGCGAAGTTGGTCGCCGGTGCCGCGGCCGCGGTGGAGGCGGACGGGCCGGCGGCGGCGAGCGCCGCTTCCGGCGGCGCGCCGGCGTCAAGCAGCAGCACCAGGGCCTTGCCCTGCAACTCGGCCCGGTAGTTCGCCGGCTTCTTCAGGTTGAGCACGAGGCGCGAGCGATCGCCGGCCTGTGCCACGCTGACGGAGCGCAGGTTGCCCTGGTTGATCTCGACGCTCGACTTGCCCATGCCGTTGATCACGCCGGGAAGGTCGATCGCGATGCGCGGCGGCGTCTGGATCGAGAACCCGGCGGGCACTGCGGTGAGCGGCTCCGACATCTCGATGCGGACGACTTCGGCGCCCGCTTGGAGGCTGCCGTTGACCGACTGGATCGCGTTCTGCGCGAGTGCCGAGGCGCAGGCGCCTGCCGACAACACGAGCATCAAGGCACGGGCGCGCCACGTAGCTGTCATCTGATTCTCCCGATTGCTCTTCATCGCGCCTTCTCCTGAAGCTGAAGGGCGCTGGTGCGCTCGATCCATTCACCGGATGCGTCTTGGACGATTTCCCGGAGCGCCACATCGTTCTCGGAGATCTTGGTGATCTTTCCGTAGTTCTGTCCGAGGTAGTCGCCCGCCTTCACCTGGTACAGCAGGTTGTCGACGCGCAGCAGCGCGTACGAGCGGCCGCCGCGAACGACGCTGCCCACCATGCTCATGCTGTCGAGCGGGTAGGCCTCGAGCGGCTCCTTGCGGCGGTTCATCTCGGCGGCGAGCAGCGAGTTCGGCTGGCGAACCTCCTGCTTGAGCGCGACCGTGAGCTTCTGGCTGCTGAACGGCTCGACGCTGCTGAGCATCGCGTACGGCTGCGGCACGAACTTCTTCGGCGGCGACAGCGGCTCCACGCTCGGCTTGACCTCGCGCCGCTGCTGGTCCATCCACTGGCTCAGTTCTTCCTG
>DATMIN010000001.1:0-6971 GCA_035554275.1 Burkholderiaceae bacterium | reverse complement strand
GCGCTGACGCGGCCGCGCATCTCGTCGGGCGTGTCGAGCTGCACCAGCGACTGGCGGATCACGACGCTGACCATGTCGCCGGCGCCAGCGACGACGAGCGCGACGAGCGAGAGCCAGAACGACGCCGACAGCGCGAACACGATCGTCGCCGCGCCGTAGAGCGCGACCGCGCCGAGCAGCGCGCGCCCGGCGCGGCGCGTGACGGGCAAGCGGCTCAGCACCAGCGACAGCGTGAACGCGCCGGCCGCCGGCGCCGCGCGCAGCAGGCCGAGGCCCCACGGGCCGGTGTGCAGGATGTCCTTCGCGAAGATCGGCAGCAGCGCGGTCGCGCCGCCGAGCAGCACCGCAAACAGGTCGAGCGAGATCGCGCCGAGCACGACCGGCCGATGGCGCACGAAGCGCACGCCGGCGAGCAGCGTGTCGAGGCTCATGTTGCGCGCCGCGGCGCGCACGCGCGCGTAGCGCACGCCGGCGATCAGCACGCTGGACGTAGCGAACAGCACGGCGCACAGCGCGTAGACCGCATGCGCGCCGGCGACGTAGACGAAGCCGCCGAGCGCCGGCCCGGCGACGATCGCGCCCTGCGATCCCATCGAGCTGAACGCGAGTGCGCGCGGCAGCACCTCGGGCGGCACGAGCAGCGGCGTCAGCGCCTGCTGCGCCGGCATCTGGAACGCCTTGACGATGCCGAGCGCGACCGAGGTCGCGAGCAGCAGCTCGCGGCTCGATGCGTGGCGCCACGCGCTCGCGGCGAGCAGCAGCGCGATCGCGGTCTGCGCGAGCTGGCACAGCGCGACGATGCGCGCGCGGTCGAAGCGGTCGACCACGTGGCCGGCGACGAGCACGAGCAGCAGCGCCGGCGCGAACTGCAGCAACCCGACGAGGCCGAGATCCCACGCGCTGCCGGTCAGCTCGTACATCTGCCAGCCGATCGCGACCATCAGCATCTGATTCCCGGCGGTGCTTGCCAGGCGCGCGCACCACAGCCGCATGAACGACCGGTACGCGCGCAGCGGCACGGTCAGCGAAACGGCGGCGGCGGGGTTCATGCGCTCGGGTCGAGAGGGGCGCGGCACCCGGCCGCGCGGCGGTGTGGCCTTGCTCAGCGCTTCGGTGGGCCCAGGCGGGCCGGCGGGCGGCCGCTGTGCGGCGCGTCGCGGCGCGGGCCTTGCGGGCGGGCCGGCGCGCTGCGCCCGCCACCACCGCCGCCACCACCACCGTTGCGGCCACCGCCGGCATGATGGCGATGCCCGCCGCGGCCGGCACCTTCGCCGATCACCATCCGGCCGAGCACGATCGGTTCGGCGCGTTCGCCGTTCGGGCGCTCGAAGCCGGGCACCACTTCCTTCGGGATCTCGCGCTTGATCAGCCGCTCGATGTCGCGCAGGAAGCCGTCTTCATCCGCGCAGACGAGCGAGACCGCCTCGCCCTGCGCGCCGGCGCGGCCGGTGCGGCCGATGCGGTGCACGTAGTCTTCGGGCACGTTCGGCAGCTCGTAGTTGACGACGTGCGGCAGCATGTCGATGTCGATGCCCCGCGCGGCGATGTCGGTCGCGACGAGCACGGTCAGGTCACCGGTCTTGAACTCGGCCAGCGCCTTGGTGCGCGCGGTCTGGCTCTTGTTGCCGTGGATCGCCATCGCGCTGACGCCCTTGTCGAGCAGGTGATCGACGAGCCGGTTCGCGCCGTGCTTCATGCGCGTGAACACGAGCACCTGGTCCCAGTCGTTCGACTTGATCAGGTGCACGAGCAGATCCTTCTTCATCTCGCGGCCGACCGGGTGCACCTTCTGCGCGATCGTGTCGGCGGTCTGGTTGCGGCGCGCCACCTCGATCAGCACCGGCTTGTTCAGCAGCCGGTCGGCCAGGGCCTTGATCTCGTCGCTGAAGGTCGCGCTGAACAGCAGGCTCTGCTTCTTCGCCGGCAGCACCGCGAGGACCTTCTTGATGTCGTGGATGAAGCCCATGTCGAGCATGCGATCGGCCTCGTCGAGCACGAAGATCTCGATGTGCGAGAGGTCCATCGTGCGCTGCTGCACGTGGTCGAGCAACCGGCCCGGCGTGGCGACGAGGATGTCGATGCCGCGCTTGAGCTTGTCGATCTGCGGCTGCATGCCCACGCCGCCGAAGATCACGGCGCTGCTGAGCTTGGCGTACTTGCCGTAGGTGCGCACGCTTTCCTCGACCTGCGCGGCGAGTTCGCGCGTCGGCGTGAGGATCAGGGCGCGGATCGGCAGCCTGCCTTTCGCATCACGCACCGCGGGCGTGGCCATCAGGCGGTGCAGCATCGGCAGCACGAAGCCGGCGGTCTTGCCGGTGCCCGTCTGGGCACCGCCCATCACGTCGCCGCCCGAGAGCACGGCCGGAATGGCCTGCACCTGGATCGGCGTGGGCGTGGTGTAGCCGTATTCGTGAACGGCGCGCAGCAAGGGCTCGGCGAGGCCGAGGGTGTCGAAGGACATGGGTTTCCCAACAAGGAGAAGTCGGCCCGTCGCCCGAAGCTTCGGGGCGCCAGTCGCAGGCAGAAGGCAGAGGTGGCGAGCGGGTCGTTCGAGGAACGCCGGCTCCGTCGGAGTGACGTCGGCGTGGTGACTGGTGACCGCGCCGGTGGGGGCATTGTAGCCGGCACTGCTCGTTCGCTATGCCGACAACAGCGCTGCCGACGGACTACAGTTCGACCGTTCGGCGCCGGCGCCGTGAACGGACCGAGCTAGGACTCTGAAGAGAGCACGTAGTCGCAGCGTGTGAGGTCGTCGTGCACGCCGAAGTCGGTGATCCGCTCGACGCCGACGAAGGCGCCACCGGCGTCCTTCAGCACGCGATCGATCACATACCCACGCGACTTGAGCAGTTGCTCTATCGCCGCCTGCCGTTCCATTCGGACCGGCGTGGCGTCGAGGCCCGGTGGAAGCACCTCCAGCAGCACCACCGGTCGGTCGCGCTCGATGATCGGCGTCAACGTCTGCAGGACCTCCAGTTCCGCCCCCTCGACGTCGATCTTGATGACTGCGACCTTGCCCTCCAGGTGGTGAGCAATCGTCTCGTAACGCATGACCGGCACGTGAATGACACGGCGAACGCTAGAAGCCGGGCGAAGGTCTTCAATCAGCGAAGCGGCCGAATCTGAACTCGTATCCGAGATCATCAAGAGGGCAAGAACATCGTCGCGCGTGAAGAGTCCCACCGGTAGGACGGTGCAGTGCTGGTATGCGTTGGCCTTGATGAGTTCGTGCAGGTAGAAAGAGCATGCCGGGTTTGGCTCGAACCCGACGTACAACCGGGCCGGATCGATCGACTTCACCTTGACGAGCGTCTGCCCGCGATTGACGCCAACGTCAATCACGGCGCCGGGCCGCCCGGCCAGGGCGCGCCGGAGGACTTCCAGCATGAAGGGCTCGGTGGCATCGCACCGCATGCCACGGATCGAGGGCACGGTGATCTCCGCACCGTAGAGCCGACTGCGCATCTCGAAGTTGACGTGCATCAACCCCCGCTTGATCGCCGACAGCAGTCCCGCCGCGCGCGCCGCGTCTCGCGCCAGGGTTGCCAAGGGTCCACCGAGCATCGAGGACTTTCGGAGTGCGGGTGGGGAGATCGTATCAGCGACGACAATCAGTTCAACTCCCAGCTTCTTCCATGCCCCGCCCGCGCTTGCTGCCCGATAACTTCACGCTGACGTTGATCGCCGTGGTGATCGCCGCCAGCGTGCTGCCATGCCGCGGCGTCTGGGCAACCGCGTTCAACGCGATCACCAACGTCGCGATCGGCCTCTTGTTCTTCATGCACGGCGCGAAGCTGTCGCGCGAGGCCGTCGTCGCCGGCCTCACGCACTGGCGGCTGCACCTGCTGGTGCTGGCCTGCACGTTCGCCATGTTCCCGGTGCTGGGCATCGCGCTGCGGCCGCTGCTGCAGCCGCTGGTCACGCCCGAGCTGTACGTCGGCGTGTTGTTCCTGTGCGCGCTGCCGGCGACGGTGCAGTCGGCGATCGCGTTCACGGCGATGGCGCGCGGCAACGTGCCGGCGGCGGTGTGCAGCGCGTCGGCGTCGAGCCTGATCGGCATCTTCCTGACGCCGGCGCTGGTCGGGGTGCTGCTCGCGCAGCACGGCGCGGCCGCGTCACTTGATGCAGTGCGCGCGATCGTGCTGCAGCTGCTGCTGCCGTTCATCGCCGGGCAGGTCGCGCGGCGCTGGATCGGCGGCTGGGTCGAGCGCCACCGGGCGGTGCTCGGCAGCATCGACCGCAGCTCGATCCTGCTGGTCGTCTACACCGCGTTCAGCGAGGCGGTGATCCAGGGCCTGTGGCAGCAGCTGCCGCCGCGCGCGTTCGCCGGGCTGCTCGTCGTCTGCGCGGTGCTGCTGGCACTGGCGCTGGCGATCACGACGTTCGCGGCGCGGCGCCTGGGCTTCGACAAGGCCGACGAGATCACGATCGTGTTCTGCGGCTCGAAGAAGAGCCTGGCGAGCGGCATCCCGATGGCGCGCGTGCTGTTCGCGGGCCACGCGGTCGGCGCACTGGTGCTGCCGCTGATGCTGTTCCACCAGTTGCAGCTGATGGTGTGCGCGGTGCTCGCGCAGCGCTATGCGGCGCGGCCGCGCGACGATGGCGCGGTGGTGGGCGCCACCACGGCGACGGCGAAATGACGCGCGCAACGCGGCGTCGCGCGCAGGCGGTGTTCATCCCGGGGCCGAAGGCGCTGCGCGGCAAGGCCGCGGTGGCGGCGGCGTGGAAGCGCTTCTTCGAGGCCCAGGACGCGCCGTTCTCGTGGGAGCCGGATCAGGTCGAGGTCACGGCCGACGGAGCGCTCGCGCATTCGAGCGGCCCGGTGCGCGACCCGGCGGGGCAGCCGTTCGCGCGCTTCAACTCGGTCTGGCGGCTCGAGGCGCCCGGCACCTGGCGGATCGTGTTCGACAAGGGCCAGCCGCTCGAGCCCGCGCCGAAGTAGCGCCGCCACGCAGCCGGCCGGCTGCGGCGACAATATCGGGTTGGCGGCGCCTCGCGCCGCGTCCCCCGTTCAGATCGCAGGAATCCCGATGGCCCAGTACGTTTTCACCATGAACCGCGTCGGCAAGATCGTGCCGCCGAAGCGGCAGATCCTCAAGGACATCTCGCTCAGCTTCTTCCCCGGCGCCAAGATCGGCGTGCTCGGCACCAACGGCTCGGGCAAGTCGACGCTGCTGAAGATCATGGCCGGCCTCGACCACGACATCGAGGGCGAAGCCACGCCGATGCCGAACCTGAAGATCGGCTACCTGCCGCAGGAGCCGGTGATGAACCCCGACCAGACCGTGCGCCAGGCGGTCGAAGAAGGCATCGGCGGCGCGCTCGCGGCGAAGAAGCGGCTCGACGAGGTCTACGCCGAATACGGCGAGCCCGACGCCGATTTCGACAAGCTCGCCGCCGAGCAGGCCGAACTCGAGGCGATCATCGCCACCAGCGGCAGCGACAACACCGACCTGCAGCTCGAGATCGCCGCCGATGCGCTGCGCCTGGCGCCGTGGGACGCGCAGATCGGCGTGCTCTCGGGCGGCGAGAAGCGCCGCGTCGCGCTGTGCCGGTTGCTGCTCTCCAAGCCCGACATGCTGCTGCTCGACGAGCCGACCAACCACCTCGACGCCGAAAGCGTCGACTGGCTCGAGCAGTTCCTGCAGCGCTTCCCGGGTACCGTCGTCGCGATCACCCACGACCGCTACTTCCTCGACAACGCGGCCGAGTGGATCCTCGAGCTCGACCGCGGCCGCGGCATTCCGTACAAGGGCAACTACTCGACCTGGCTCGACCAGAAGGAGCAGCGCCTCGAGCAGGAACAAAAGACCGAGGACGCGCGCACCCGGGCCATGAAGAAGGAGCTCGAGTGGGTGCGCCAGAACCCGAAGGGGCGCCAGGCCAAGAGCAAGGCGCGGCTGGCGCGCTTCGAGGAACTGTCTGACGTCGACTACCAGAAGCGCAACGAGACCAACGAGATCTTCATCCCGGTCGGCGAGCGGCTCGGCCACGAGGTGCTCGAGTTCGAGAACGTCAGCAAGAGCTTCGGCGACCGCGTGCTGATCGACGACCTGAGCTTCAAGGTGCCGGCCGGCGCGATCGTCGGCATCATCGGGCCGAATGGTGCCGGCAAGTCGACGCTGTTCCGCATGATCGCCGGCAAGGAGAAACCCACCAGCGGCAACGTCAAGATCGGCCCGACGACGCGGATGGCCTTCGTCGAGCAAAGCCGCGAGACGCTCGAGGACGACAAGACGGTGTGGCAGGACGTTTCGGGCGGCCTCGACAACATCGTCGTCGGCAAGTTCGTGATGCCGTCGCGCGCCTACATCGGCCGCTTCAACTTCAAGGGCAACGACCAGCAGAAGCTGGTCGGCAGCCTGTCGGGCGGCGAACGCGGGCGGCTGCACCTGGCCAAGACGCTGGCGCAGGGCGGCAACGTGCTGATGCTCGACGAGCCGTCGAACGACCTCGACGTCGAGACGCTGCGCGCGCTCGAAGACGCGCTGCTCGAGTTTGCCGGCTCGGTGATGGTGATCAGCCACGACCGCTGGTTCCTCGACCGGATCGCCACCCACATCCTGGCCTGCGAGGGCGACTCGAAGTGGGTCTTCTTCGACGGCAACTACCAGGAGTACGAGGCCGACAAGAAGAAGCGCCTGGGCGAGGAGGGCGCGCGCCCGCACCGGCTGCGCTTCAAGGCGCTGAAGTGAGACCCTCGGCGCTGTCAGAATGATTGAACCGATCGGCGCCAGGCGTGTCTGATCGGCGCCCCGCCCGCGGCGCGGCGCCTTGACCGATCCAACCCGGCCCGCGGCCGATGCTGCCACCCCACGATGAAGTACCACCTCGCTCCCATCGTTCGTCGATCGCTGCTGGCGCCGCTGCTGCTGGCACTGTTGAGCGGCTGCGCTGCGCTGCGCCCGCCGGCCAGCGCCAGCGCCGCCGCGTCCGGGCCGAACGGCGCGCCGCCGCGCAGCGCCACCGCG